>CAZHKI010000201.1:0-7253 GCA_964533365.1 uncultured Maribellus sp.
TAAAATTTCATTTAAAACCATTTCTCCTGCTTTACAAAATACAATTATTCAAAGTTTGAAAATAGCCGACAGGAAAGAAAAGGAAGAACTCTATTTCAGGATTAATTCGGAAGAATGGCTCGAACGGATCAATTTCAACGAACTGGATGGTTTGTTCCTTGCCTTTTCAAAACAGAGTTGGGAAAAGTTCAATCCTGCTGCTGACTGGATTCAGACTAACTGTGATAAGATTTATGTGGAATTCCCCAAATTTATTGCTGAAAAATCCATCGGATTTTATGAGCAACTGGTAGCGAAAATGGTGGAAAACGGAGTACAGAATTTTGTTGTTTCCCACCTTTCACAAAAACTGCTGGTTCCGGATGGATGCCGGGTTGTCACTAATGAAAATGTTTACACATTTAACGATGCAGCGGTTCAGTTTCTGGTTCAGGAAGGTGTTTCGGGTTTTATGTATCCCCGGGAAATCGATTTTGAAACGCTGGAGTCGATGGCAAACAAGAGTGGAATAGTTCCCCTGTTTTTTTATCCCGAACTCTTCTATTCGCGGATGCCGGTGCAACTTAAAGAAAGTGAAAACTTCACAGGCGACGATGATAAACTGAAATACAGGAGGTTCAGACGGAACGGCATTACTTCCATTGTTCCCGATCGTCCGGTTTCCATCCTTCATCATAAAAACAGGCTGGTGAACCTGGGCTTTCGCAGGTTTTTAATTGATACGAGTTTTGATACATTTTCGAAAAACCGCTTAAAAACGCTGAAAACCAGGTTCCTGAAATCGGAACAGATTCAGCCGTCAACTACCTTTAATTTTGTAAAAGGGATGAAATAAAATAGAAAAGCAGGACGAGTGGCCCTGCTTTTTGATGTATTCCGGTTGTTTTTTTTATTCGCTGTTCATCGAAGCTAAAAATTCTTCGATGGAATTGGTGCGCATCAGTCTCATTTTCATGAATTCCATGGCTTCCAGCGAGTTCATGTCGCCAAGATAGTTGCGCAGAATCCACAATTTACTGAGGAGGTTAGGCGATAGTAACAAATCTTCGCGGCGGGTGCTTGATGCCGGGATATCCACTGACGGGAAAATTCGTTTGTTGGAAAGTTTCCGGTCGAGTTGAAGTTCCATGTTCCCGGTTCCTTTAAATTCTTCGAAAATTACTTCGTCCATTTTCGAGCCGGTTTCGGTCAGCGCTGTAGAGATGATGGTAAGTGAACCGCCTTCTTCAATGTTCCGGGCTGCGCCAAAGAACCGTTTGGGTTTGTGCAGCGCGTTGGCATCGACCCCGCCGGAAAGTACTTTCCCGGAAGCGGGCTGAACCGTGTTGTAGGCGCGGGCCAGGCGGGTAATCGAATCGAGCAGTATAACCACATCATGTCCACATTCGACCATGCGTTTGGCTTTTTCGAGTACAATGTTGGCAACCCTGACGTGTTTTTCAGCGGGTTCGTCGAAAGTTGACGAAATCACTTCTGCATTTACACTGCGGGCCATATCAGTAACTTCTTCCGGGCGTTCGTCGATGAGCAGAACAATCATATACACTTCCGGATGATTGGCGGCAATGGCATTGGCAATTTCTTTCAGCAAAACGGTTTTCCCGGTTTTGGGCTGTGCCACAATTAATCCACGCTGGCCTTTACCGATAGGGGCGAACATATCGACAATTCGGGTTGAAAGGTTATCGTGCCCGTTGCCGGTAAGGTTAAATTTTTCGTTCGGGAAAAGAGGTGTCAAATGGTCGAACGGAACCCGATCTCGAATGTAGCTGGGGCTTCTTCCGTTGATTTCAAGTACTTTAATCAGCGGAAAATATTTTTCGCCGTCTTTGGGGGGGCGGATGGTCCCTTTTACCGTATCGCCGGTTTTTAATCCAAATAGTTTTATTTGTGATTGTGAAACGTAAATATCGTCGGGTGAGTTAAGGTAATTGTAATCGGATGAACGCAGAAACCCGTAGCCATCCTGCAGAATTTCCAGAACGCCGGTGTTGGTGATGATTCCTTCAAATTCATAAGGTTTGGATTTCTGGTTTTCGTTTCGGGGTATGTTTTGATACTCACTGCGGTTACCGTTTTGAGATTGATTACCGTTTTGAATTTTGGGTTGTTTTTGTACTTTAAAATCCTGATTTTTCTGAACGGTTTCTTTTTCCTGAATATTTTCAGTTAATTCCGGCATTTCGGCAGGTTCATCAAACGGATCGATTTCGTTGTCGATGGGTTGAGGTTCTGGTTTCACGGGTTTCTGGATGATAATTTTCCGGGGTTCCGGCTGGGGTTGTTCCGGTTTTTTTACCACTGTATTTTCCGGTTTGGGTTCCTGTACTTTTGGCTCCGACATTTGGGGCAAAAAAGGATCGGGAGTATTCATTTTTTCCCTTGCAAAACCTTTAATGATGGCTTTAATTTGATCTTGCCGTGATTGAACCGGAACTTCCTTTTTGTCGTGTTTCTTTTTGGAATGGGTTACTTTTTCGTGTTTAATAACCGGTTCAACCCGTTCCCTGCGGGGACGTTTTTCTCTCTGCTGATCTGATTGCTCGTTTACCTGTTCCACAGTGGCTTCAGGTTTTTTACGTAAAAAGCTGATTAACGATTTTTCTTCTTTTACCGGTTCTTTCGGTGTATTTTTTCGTTCCTTTTTTTCTGCTTCCTGAATTGCCTGCGTATCGAGTATCTTGTAAACCAAATCCTGTTTTTTGAAAGATTCAACACGCTTGATATTCAATTCCTTCGCAATTTCGCGTAACTCAGGAACGAGTTTTTTATTCAATTCTAAAATATCGTACATGGTTTAAACTTAACTTATTATTCCCTAATGATATTGTGTTTTTTTTGATAATTTTTCTGGAACAAAAGACGTGGAGACGAGAATTCCTTGAAATTCGGGTGCAAGTATAATTAAATACTTACTACAAACCAAAAAAATGTATTTTTTTTCAATGTTAACTTCGCTGTATCATATTTAAAGTTATAAAGTATAAGTAATTTTATTCTTCTGAACCACAATGAAGTTGCTACGTTTGAAAAATCCGGGAAACGATTTTTTATACGGTTATCCCGGAATAAGGTTTTAGATGTATCAAAATCGGATATTGTATTTTAATTTCAGTCGTGCCACACTTTGATTTATTAAAAATCTTTCGTCCTGTTCTGTGAAACTGGGGTTCCATACCACTATAACCTCGTTGCCCGGTTTAACAATCCACTGAAACCGCGATTGCCAGCCCGCCCGTTTGCTGGCATTGTCGTACTGAAAATAATTGTAGAGGGTAATTTGCGGGCTGAAAAGAATATTGGCATTGAACTGGTAAATATTGGCTGTGAAATTTCCTTCGGGCAGTTCGATATGGTTGCGTATTATGGTTGCCCCGGCAAAAAACGGAACAGCCACTTTCCAGTTTATCAGCAATTTAATAAATATTCCGGGCACCTTTGGTGGTCAGTTTAATTTCGTTTTGCCACCAGTTGTATTTTCCTTTTGGAATACTATAATTTCGGAATATGTTGAAATCGTTTTCCAGCATTTCGTATTGGTTGATAAGCGAAAAACTGATTTGTTCGCCGGAAAGGAATCGGATTCCAAGTGGCTTAATTTTAATTTCCCGGGTTTCCAGTTCACTGGATTCCAGGTTGGTGATGTAATTGAACTCCCCGCCAAAAATAACCTGCATGATTCCCCACTTGTTGGGGCGCGGGCCAATGTTAAGCTGAGCGTAGGTTTCCCTGATGTTTGTCCGGGGAACAAATCCCATTCCTGCAAAAAAATTTTCACCAATCTGGTGGTGCCCCAACCGGGCGAATATTAAATCGTTCGGGTAAACCAACTGTGTTCCCCAGGCGGTGTTTTTTCCATAGGTGTTTTTGGTGTCGGATTGAAGCCCAAATAGAAACAGGGAAGCATTTTTATTGCCCTGAAAAGTGGATGTGGAAAGTTTTAAATCCAACCCGGTGAGCAGGTTCTGTTCGGCGCCCTGAGTATTTCCGTAAGTTCCGATAAAACCGGCCGACGATTGTTTCCCGATATTCCGGGTAACACGGGCAACTGAGAAATTGTTGATTCCGGTTTCGCGGGCGTCGTTGATGTGCAGCATCCCGATGTTCCAGTTTTCAACCTGGCCGGTTAGTTTGGCGCCATAGTGAATAGGGATGGGCGTTCCGTCGTCGTTTAATCCCATGCGTCGAGAGAAAAACGGAATGATACGCTGAGCCACCGGGCTTTCGCGATCGCTTTCAATTCCGAACTGGAAATAGTTGGCCCCGTCGAGAAAAAAATCGCGTTTTTCGGGAAAATGGAGGCTGAACCGGGTGAGATTAATCTGGCGGTCGTCTACTTCGGTTTCGGCAAAATCGGTGTTAATGGTTAGTGACGATTTGAGGCTGGGCGTAATCTGGTAAAAAAGGTCAACGCCTGCTGAAAGTTTTGGATCGGTTTCTTCTCCTTCTTTCTTGTCGAACCCGGTAACGAGGTAGGGCGAAATGTCGAGCCCGATTCCCTGTGTAATGTTTTCAATTCCATCGAGAATTCCGGCGTCAGAAACCTGAAACTTCAGGGTGTTCAAATTGGCTTCGGGCCAGTAAGCTGTTTCGAGTTTGTTGACGATATTCCGGATAAATTTTATGCCCCACTGTTTATTGTTTTTATCGAATCCCATGGTTTTAAAAGGGATTGCCATCTCGGCTTCCCAGCCCCAGTCGGTAATTTTGGCTTTTCCGGTCCACAGGCCATCCCATTCTTTATTCAAAACTGCGCCGTTTTCGCTCACAATGGCATCGCCGATGGAACCCCGCGGGCCAATCTGAAACCAGTATCCATTCCGGTGGTCGAGGTAGGTGTCCAGAATAATTTGCACCCGATCGTCGTTGCCCAGGCTGACATCGCGTGCCATTTCCTTGGCCGTAATTTTTTGGGGATCGTCCCAGCATTTCACCGCAAAATAGATGTGATTTTCGTCGTAGCAGGTCAGAAAAATTGTTTTTTCCGTAACCGGATTTCCCTCACTGGGTTCGCGCTGGAAAAAATCGCTGACGGCGAATGCCTGGTTCCAGACTTCTTCGCCGACCCTCCCGTCGATAACCGGTGGCTGATTGATGCGAACGGCTGATATGGTCTTTTGGGCTTGCGCCTGTATGATGAACAAACAGGAAATGACAGAAATACTTATTATTCGTTTCAATGGTTCAGGCTTAATTTTTTATTGTGCCTAAAATAGTAAAATTATTGGTTCGTCATTTCTGTTGGTTTGGCTATCAGTTAGTGTTTTGGAATGCACCGGTACCGGGGTGTTGCGTAAATATTATTTGCTGATTTTAACCCTTACTGCGGTTGGCCCCCGCTGTCCTTTTTCCACTTCATAGGTCACCAGGTTTCCTTCCTTAATGTCTTCGAGAAGGTTACTGCCATGGACAAATACATCCTGTTTGGTTTGCATGTCTTTGATAAATCCAAATCCTTTTGATTCGTTGTAGAATGAAACCACGCCTTTACGTACGGGATCTTCCTCAACGAATTGTCCTCGCGGAACACTGACTTCGATGTCTTCCAGCTTGATTTCAGTTTTTGCCTGTTCCGGGGGAGTGGATGTTATCATGCCATTTTCGTCCACATAAGCAATCATGTCGTCGAATCCTGATCTGGTTTCATTTTCCCGTCTGGCCTGCCTTTTGGCTTCTTTTTCTTTTCTTTTTTTCTCTTTCTTGTTTCTTACCTCTTTTTTGTTGTACGTTTCCTGCGATCTTCCCATAAATATTTACGTTACGAATTGAAATTTCTAATTTTTCGTTAAAATACAATTTTTAATTTACTTTTTGACAGAATTTTAATAACAAACCTTCTGTTTTTAATCTTTATAAAGGAAATTCTACTATCGAATTTTATTTGTTTATTTTACCAACTCTACAATGACAGCATTTTTCCCCATTTTGCTGACTTCGATTTCGAAAGTTACTTCCTGGTTAGGTTTCAGCCCGCCAAATGGATTGTATAATCCTTTTTTGTGAACAAAAATTTTTTCACCATCTTCTGATTCAATAAACCCAAAACCTTTGACATCATCATACCATTTTACTTTTCCTTTTGCCATAAATTATTTTTTTCGTTTAAATTTTCAAAATTTCTGTCAGGCCTTACAAGCGGATCATAAATATCAACTTTTCCGTATTGCTCTTGAACCTGCCGTCTGATGTCTCATGCTGAAACACGAAGCTGCTTTAGTAAAATTGAAGTAGCCTGACTGTAAGTGATTTAAAAAGAAAGCGTTGATGAACTAATCGAGGGAGGTATTAGCAAAAAAGCATAAATTCTTAAATCTGAAATTTTTCGCAAACGTACCATTTTATTTTGGGTTTTAAAAATCGGGTGTTTTAAGAAACCTTTGCACATTCTGAAGTAGAGTGGTAAAGTTAGCAGGGTTATCTTGATTTTTGGCTCAATTGTGCTAAGTTTGAAAAAAAAACGAACCATGAAAGACCTGAAACGCTATTATAACCTGAAAGCCAGTCCTCATGATATATACAATGCACTTACCAACCCGAATATGCTGGAGATATGGACTGGCGAAGAAGCTGTAATGGAGCCGGTTCCCCAAACTGAATTTTCGCTCTGGGGTGGAAGTATTACGGGGTTGAACCTTGAATTTGAGGAAAATAAAAAAATTGTCCAGCAGTGGTACTTCGAAGGGCAACTTGAACCTTCGGTGGTAACTCTCTTGCTTCACCCCGACCGGAAAGGCACAAATATCGAATTGCGGCATACCAATATTCCCAACGAAGCTTTCGAAAATATTTCAGATGGCTGGGACGAAGATTATTTTGGTGCGCTTAACGAACTTTTTATTTAATGTAAAACCCGGAAAAAGTTACTGCAATTCTTCTTTTAAAATATCGCTGATCATTAAAAAGTTATCTTCCAGTTTCAGCATGCTTTCAATAAAAAAATTGAAAATATCGGGCCACTGGTTCTGGCGGTGAAGGTCAACGTTTTCGAGCGAAGTATATATCCGGCAAACTTCCTGTCCGCTTTCGCGCTCGAAGTAATATTCCCAAATCAATCCCTGGGAAAAGCCGTTTTCGAGCACAGTTTTGTACTGTTCCAAAATTTCAAATGCCCGGAACCGCTTTTCCTCGTTGCGCTGTCCGAGTTCAAGAATTACTTTGGCATCGGTGCGGTTGACTTCGAACCGGAGCGCCACTCCCTTGATTTTGGTACGGTGCAAAATCCATTTTTTCCGTTTGTCGCGCAACAGGGGATG
>CAZHKI010000202.1:0-7212 GCA_964533365.1 uncultured Maribellus sp.
ACCCATCATGTGGAGAATGTGGTTTTGCTGGAATTGTTAAGGCACTGATTTTGTTTCTTTTGCATTTAAATGAAAAAGGCTGCCTTTATTTAGGACAGCCTCTGGTACTAAGCCGACATGATAATTGAATTATTACTTTTTAAATAATCCTTTAAGCTCTTTGAGACTTTTTATTTCAGGTTTATTACCGTTTTTTACAGGGGCATCGTCGTTGTCTTCATTGGATCCTTCCAACATCATATCGCCCGGAGAGAATACGGTTTCAGTAAATTGAATATCAGCCGGAATGTTGAATTCACTGTCGGGTACTGAAGCGTCAATTTCAATTTTGGTAGCTGTCATTACTTGTTTGGTCCCCAATAGTTTAACTTCTGTTTTTACGGCAATGTTATTCCAAATCCAACTGGTAGCTCCTAACATTCCTTTATAAACATCGCAGGTTTTTCCACTTACCACTTCAGTGCAGGTTTTCTCAAAACCCAGCGATTTCATTGTTTCCTCGCTAAATTTTTTCATGTCGAAATTGGGGTCAGCGAGCAAATCCTCCAGCATTTTGTTGTGAACTTTGCTTCCTGTTTTTTCACCCGGCACCCATTGCCAGGTATCCATCTTTTGGGTGATTTTCCGCTCGTGAGTTTCAGTTTTCTGCCCCAGCATTTTGGTAACCGAATGCGTGGTTTCGCTGCGGTTCCAGCCCCATTCGTCAATGTAAAGTGTTTGTTTTCCTGTTGTGTTCCCGGTAAGTTCGTACTCGACATACGCCGATTTAAAGGGATAGGGTTTATCGTTGTTTTGGGCTGTTGATACAAAAAATGCCACTATAAAAATTAGGTTTACAAATGTTTTTTTCATAATTGTTTGTTTTAATTTCTTAATGCTTTTGTATTGTATTATAGAGGTTTAAAATGGATCGTTAGTTGTCCTCCACTTTGGTTCGACAGCTTTTTCTCAACTTCCTGGTTGGCTCTCAGTTTTTCAATAATGCTGCTTTCCATTTTTAACCATGGAAATGTTTGGGCATTGGGAAACTCCGAATCGGTGCCAACTGTAATTTGTTCGCCCTCGCCAACGGCTTCGCCGATGTATAAATCAAACTGGAGCACCAGTTGGATACTGCCTCCCGGAATTTTTTCCACCGAACAGGAGTTAAGCCCGTCTTCTGTTTTGTCAATCCAGCAAACTGTATTTTTAACCAGCGACTTCATTCTGATTTCTTCTGGAATTTCGTATTCATTTTCGGTCCAACTGTAATAAATTTCTTTTCCATAGCCGGGGATATTTACAGCATACGGAACCGGAATATTTTCGCCTTCATAATCACCGTTGGCATCGAGAACCGCTATATCCGATTCATCGTCGGGAATAACTATTTGCACGTTGCGCCATACTACTTCCACATCGGCAAAACCTTCGGCGTAATAATGTGTATAAATATCATAACCTCCGCAGGTAAAATCAATTTTCTGTTCCTGAATTACTTTTTCGTCGATGGCGCCTGCCAGTTGCGAAATTTGCACCAGGGTGAATTTGTCGTGATTTTTATCGTCGTCGTAATCGCTGCAGCGATAGGTTTCGTATTCGAAACTGATTTTGTTCGGGCCGTTGTGGAAATATTCGTTTCCCTCAAACCTTACCTTTTTTGTGTTGGTTTTGGTGAACTTCCCCTTTTCGCACCGAAGTTCAAATCCCGAAATCGGGTTGCTTTTTGCTTCGCCAATCACATCGTTTCTGATGCCTGACACGGTAATCATGCCCTTGTTATCGCCATTGGCTACCTGGCCGGGCTGGTTGTAAATAATTTTTGCTGAAGTATAATCTGCCTTGCTTCTGATATCGGCTTCAATCTGGTCGATGTTCGGAATACCCGGGTCGTCGAGCAATTTCAAGGCAAGTTCGGCCTGCTCATGGGCACTTAAGCGGGTAGCTGAGGTATATTTTGCATCAACTTTATACATGCCGATAATTTCATTGGTATATGGATCGCTGAGCTCAAAGTAGTATACAAAGTAATATGATGCCATAATCCCCGGCTGTCCTTCGTTTTTATAACCGTCAGGTAGTTCGTCGGGGATACAGTGAAAAGATGCCGAAAGAATAAAATTCTTCATGGAATTGGCTGCATCCTGATCGATTTCAAGATTCTGGTTGTTGCCAATTTTATAGGCCAAATCCTGAATTCGCGATAAATAACCAGCTTCCACCAGGTCAATCATCTGGTTGTGCCTTTCCCATTTTCCCGGCACCTCCGATTTCATTTTATCGGGTGGCGCCTTTTCGGTTTTTAGTTTTTCGAGAATTTTGATTTTACCACGATTTGCTAGGCTTACACCGGGGATAAAAAGAAGTGATAAAATGGTGATCAACAAATATTTCTTCCAACTCATCTTCAAAAAATTTTAGGGTATTTGAAAAGAAATGACAACCTTTTCATTATCTGCGCAACAATCGTCAAGGTCGCCGAGTTCGCCATACTGTGACGTAAGCGCCGATCTGTCAGGGAAAACGATATAATGCCCGTTGTCTTCATATTGGTTTCGAAGTTTCTTTACCGATTGTTTTAACCCTTCGCTCATTAAAACAGTAAGAAAGTACTCTGTGGTAATCCCATCAATGGTTGACTCAACCCGCTCGATATCCACGATTACACAATCGGGGCGGTAAGCCGCCGCTATTTCGGAAGGCCAGGCTACTGATTTTTGTGTTTTTTCAAGCAGCCCGGTTTTTTGGGCGATTTGTTCAAGTTGTTGTTTTTCTTTAATTTTATTGCTAATCAGTGTTAATACACTTTCAATTGCAGGAAGGTCGATAAACAACATGGAAAGGTTGCCCGAAACAGCAAATTCTGCTTTCTTTCCATCAAGCAGATAGGGAGAGCTACTCCAGTTTGGACCACCTTTCCGGGGTTCCAGTTTAACAGAAAACATATCGTTCCCTGTTAAAAAATAGGCCTGGTATTCTGCGTATTCACCTTCTTCTTCTGTAATTTCCGAAAGGGTTGGAAAACCGGATATTTTCAATGTTTTAACCATTTCTGAAAACTTAACGAAAGATATTTTCATCTTTTCCTGGGCTGAACCCATGTTACTCACCAGCAGGTATACCCCAAATAGCAGCCAGATTTGTTTTGAATTCATTCGCTGAGTTTTTTTTTATTTTGTTTCGAAATCTTTGTATTTCTCTTCAATCTGTTCCATGCGGGTTTTAAAGGCCTCCATAACGGTTGCCAACGCCGCTGTCTGTTCTTCACTTAATCCTTCTTCCAAGACCTGGGTTTGTTCCAACATTTCGCCGTATTTAAGAGCAAACTGCGAAAAGTTGGCTGTAAACTGACCAAGGGCCGCCACCATTTTTACCTTGTCGAGCATGTTGAGGTCTTCTTCTTCTTTTCCGATGAAATCGCGGCAATCATGGGCTAATTCTTCAGCCGTATTACTGTAAAGGTTAATGGCTTCCTCCGATTCTTTAATAAATTGAACAATTTCTTTATTCCCTTTTAATTCAGAGGGAACTTCAATATTGAACGGCGGAAGTTTACCTGACGAAGAAGGGGAGTTTCCACAGGAAGGAGTAAGAAAAACAGCAATGGTAAAAAACAGAAAAGTAAGCTTTGTTCTCATGATTTTTTTTTAAACATTAATATCTGAAACCTGAAATTCCTGCTGATACAAGGATTAATCCAAGTACAATTCCCAATACAATATATACCCCGATAATCACAGCCAGGCTGATGATGAAATAGTTGGTGGTTTTTTCGCGGCTCACTTTTGTTATGGGTTCAAATCCGGTATATAAAACATATAAACTGTAAAGTCCGGTTAAAATGCCCAGTACCGCCAGTGAAGGGATGATACTGAAAATGCCCCCCAGCATGGCAGGTGTGTACGAGTATGCCACCAGTTTAACCGCATCGTTAAAACTCAGGGTCGCATCAAATTTCGGCGCCAGCCAGCTGATGACCCAGCCGCTGATGAGGATTCCGAGAAAGAGGGTCAGAAAACCATTAAGCGCCTGGTTTAGTCCCCATTCCATGGAGTGTATCCTTCCTGCAAACGGTACTCTTGTTCCAATAAAACCGTAGCCAATAAAAGAGGCAACGGCCGAAATCAATGCTAATGGTAAAACATACGATATCAACAAACCCTGTATGGTTGTTTCTTCGTTTTGGATTTCTTCCCAGGTTGATTTTGGCTGAAGAATGATATTCTTTGCCCTGTTGATTAATTTTTCCATGTTGTTTCTTTTTAATAATATACAGTAGGTTATTGTTTTTGATCCGTTTTGACCTTGTTTGTTTTATTCCAGTACCTGTTCGTCTTCGTTACCATATTCGATAGCCGGATAGATAATTACGATCTGTTTCTTTATGTTCATATAAAACTTTAGCAGGTTGAAGTCGTTCCATTTAACCTGTTCAAACCATTCGGTGTTGAAAAGAGGTTCTGAAAAATCGGGAGGTAAAGTGCATTGTTCTGCAAAAGCGTTTAAAACCGGAACACGCGACAAACCCAGCGCTTCAAATATTTCGGTGGTATTCAGCAACCGGTTATTTTTAAAATCGAAATGATAAACCTGATAGGCAGTAGTCGCTTCCGATAGGTGATAAGCATGTAAATCGGTAATTTTCATGCTGATGATACTGTCGTGAATGAAATAATTGTAGAATACCTTGTGATATTCGTTTTCATTTGGTTTTGGATTTGTTACTGCCTGTTTTATGATAGAGTCGAAATCTTCTCTAATTTTCAGGTTTAATTTTTCAAATTCACCCGAACGATGAATGATTTTGGGCAACCTGATGCTGGTCCCGAATGCAAAAAGTTGATCGTCGGTCCGTTGCACTGTATCAGCCAGGTAAAAGCTGTCGGTAATTCCAAGATTGGCCTCCAGCCAATGAACTGTGCTGTCGGTTTCTGTCCGGGTTTGGTGGGCTTTATTTTGTTTAACCGGATCCAAAATGTTTTTTTGTGCTGCAAGCAAACCCGGAACAGCCAGAAAACAAAAGAGAATTAATATTGATCCCAGATTTTTATACATTTTGAATTTTGCTGTTATTTGAGACCTGAAAAATTATTTCACCTTTTTCTTTTCCCATGCCTGCTTAATTTTTTCTTCCGAAACCTTCGGATCCAGTATTTTAACAGCCTTTACAAACTCGTCATAATTTTTGGGATTTTTAACGGCATCGATTGCCCATAGCATTTGCTGTTCCTTTGTCATTTCATCATCGGCCGCAGTAATGGCAACCTTTTTCCCATCGTGGTTGTGCATTTTGTTATAGGTTTCTTTGATTTCCCTTTTGCTGGAATTGGGTTGCAGTTGTATAACTGTTTTTTCAAATTCGGGGTACGACATGTTCATTAAATTGGTCATGCCGTTGTTAATTGCCTCTTCAGCTTTTATATATTCATCGGTTTGTTTTATGGCATCATCAAGCGAACCTTGATTGTTCCCGACCGGAACTGACGGAGACTGGTCGGCTTTAATATCGGCGTCGATGATTTTGTATGCATCATTTTTGTCCATAGAATTTACAGCTCCGCGGATCATGGCATCAATAGCATTATCATGTTTTGCCCTGCGTTGCGATTCGGTACTGCCATCTTCGTATGACTCATAATATTCGATAAGCTTTAGCGTGGCTTTTTGTATTTCATCCGGTGTTACCTCGTTTTTTGCTTTTTCCTGTGCATTTGCAAGCTGAATAGTTAGAGCTAAAAGAAAAATGGCCGAAATAAGGTTTTTCAATTTCATTGCGCTACCGATTTTAAAATTTTACAAATTCCACCCTGCGGTTTTGGGCTTTGCCTTCCGGAGTGTCGTTGCCTGCCATGGGTTTGCTTTCGCCGTGGCCTTTGCTGGTGAGGCGGTCAGCCGGAATTCCCAGTTCAGTCATTTTTTCCATTACTGCTTTTGCGCGTGCTTCCGAAAGTTTCTGGTTCGAAGCGTCATCGCCGTCGCTGTCGGTGTGGCCTTCCACCGAAAAGTTCAGTTCGGGGTGGTCGGTCATCATTTTCACCACATAGTTGATGGTCCCCATCGATTCGGGTTTGATGGTGGCATTGTTTACATCGAATTTAATTCCGGTGGTAATAAACTTACCGTCAGTCAGGAATTTGTCGTACAAAGGGACTGCGCCTTTGGCGATGCGGACGTTTTTTACAAATCCGTTCAAAGTACCTGAAGAGTTGTGGAATCCCAAAGTAAATCCCACCGGATTTATTTCAAGATTTGGAATATTTATTACCCGTGCATCGTCGATATAGGCTTTGAGGGCTCTTTTGTTGAATGAGATTGAAATATGACGCCACCCTGATTTGCTGCTGTTTTCATTCGCGTTACTGAATCCCGGATAATAGCCTTTTGAAATATCCTTTCCATCCGCAGAATTCTGATAAAACCGGAGATAAAACCTTTTACTTACATTGTTGTCAGGATCAAGCGTTTTCTGATTCTTTGTATCTAACAAATATATCCTGTAGGATTGAGCAGGTTTCTCAAAATAAGCATCAAATTCAACAGTAAATTCTTCAGGTAAATAGTCTTCTTTCCGGTTTTTTAGTAAGGGTACAATTCCATCAATACCATTAATATTGCATTTACGAAACATTATCACATTTTCACCACCAAAGCCGGCATTTTCAACAACCCCGCCTGCCAAGTCCCATTTGCTGGGAAACTCGCCGTTTTGCTCGCCTTCCTGGTTGTCTTCAAAAATAATTTCGGTTCCGGGAACAAAGTCGTATTTGGCCCAGGTGAGCTGGGGCTGCGGTTTTTCTTCGGGTGTGTTTTGTGGCTGTGCCACGTCCTGCTGTTTCGAATCTGCAGTTTTATTGTGAACCACCGGCTTTTCAGTTTCTTCACTTTTGTCTTTCTTTTTAAAAAGGTTCCCAACTCCATCCTCCAGCTTGTCGAAAGCTTTATCGATGGCTTTGTCGGTATTGGAGTTAGCGCGCTGGTTGGCCTCGCGGTTCACTTTTTTCTTTACATCAACTTTAACCTGGGCAGGGGCCGCTGTTCCAAAAAGTAATGCAAGCGATAATAAAAGCAGGACTTTGGTTTTCATTTTATCATTTTTTCAATGGTTTCAGCCGTGAAAATAGTTTTGTTTCGAAAGAGGGGCTGGTTCAAATTTGAATTTGCAATGCTTCGCTTTGAATTGGTAGCTGACGGTGCAGAATTTGCAACAGTTCCTTCTTTTTTCGTAATGATGTG
>CAZHKI010000203.1:0-269 GCA_964533365.1 uncultured Maribellus sp.
GCAATGTACGCGGCATCGGGTTCGGAAACGAGCAAAACACGCAGCCGTGCGACTTGTTCTACACCCTGGTTGTCACAATCAACGGCGGTGCACAAATCACCTTTGTTCGCGTAATTTTCGAGGTAAAGCAGGGCTACTTTATCTTCAATGTCAGGGAATTTCTGAAGCAGCGTTGCACCTTCTTCACTTTTGGGCAGCAACTCCCACATTTCAATGGGTTTTGCTCCTTTTTTAACCGGCCCTTCAATTTTTTTTCTGAAAAAAGAGTA
>CAZHKI010000203.1:331-7208 GCA_964533365.1 uncultured Maribellus sp.
CCCGGCGCCCTGGGAAATGACGACCGTGGTTTTTGCTTTGGTTACAACCAGTTTCAGCTTAAACCCGCAAACAATACCCACACCGCTCAGCAGAATCCGTGACAACCGATCCTGGTCTTCAAAATAATCCAGAAACTCGTTCAACTGGGTGGCCGTTAAAACCTGGTTATCTTCGAACGTATGGTATTGCATGTTAATTTCCGATAATTTCGTTTCCATAACTTTTCATTTAAAGGTTTCCGATGTTGGTACTGCCTAATACTATTTTTCCTTCCGTCGAATCCGCCTCATCGTCGCAATCCATCAATCTTCCGGATGGATATATTGAATTTAATTCACTCAGTATTTTTATGAAATTCTGAAGTTTGCTGCTGTTTTGTGTTTGTCCTGCATTGGTTTTGGCCAATAAAAAATCACGGTAACATTTTTCAAATTCAGTCATTTGGTTTTCGGTGTTATCGTCGCTGTTTTTTTGTGAACCAATCCAGCAGATGCGGGCGAGAATGTGGGCCGGCATCTCTTCGCGGATGACCTGTTCCATAAAAATCCGAAAATCGCGGTTCGAAAAACGGTAGGTCCATCCCGGTAAAACTACAGTGACTCGGTATGAATAGGGGTCAACCGGCTGGCAACTGGTTCCATTTTCGGTACAAACGGGCATAAACTGGGTTAACGGGACGTCGGTCCGGGTAACATCGGGCCGCAATAAAATGTGTTCCACCACAAACATTCCTTCTTCCGTAAAATCGGTGGTAATAAACTGTGTCAGTTCGAGGATGGCATTTCCCAGTTCCTGCTGCGAGTTGTAATAGGTAAATTGCCGTGCTATAATCCGGGCAGTACTCAATGGCGGAGCATCAGGATTTATTACGTCGAATGAATACTGAGTGGTTTCTGAAATCTGAATTTCGAAATTGCCCACTTCCTGTTCGTCGGACACTGGATTTTTAAATGCTTCGTGAATCACTTCGGGCGAGGTTTCCGCAATTCTAACAACTGCCCGGTACATTTCATTTTGGGCGAGGCGTGGTGAACTGTAATTTTCGGTAGCCGACAACACGATTTCGTTTTGGGTATTCCGAATCCGCCAGCGCCAGACTTTCCGGTTATCGGAGTCGAGCAAATCGTAAACATCGACAAACGAGCAGGAAAGGTTGCGGCGACGGTAGTCTTTCATCCCGGTTAACCGGGCAATTCGTTTCTGAACTCCCGAAACATTGGTTGTATCCCAGAGTTCGGATACCGGCTGGTTGAAATAATTGAACCCACTCCCCCGCCAGTTGCTGATTCCTTTATTGACGGTTATTCCATTTTCCACCATTTCGCCATATTCTGAAAGAAAAAGTTCTTTCGATTGTACGATGGCCTTTTCAGCGAAACTTCCGTATAATTGTTTCATCAGAAAAGCATAATCGCTGAATTTTTCAGCAAAACGGGCAAGCAGGTGGTCGAGCAGTTGATTTTTACGCTCGATATTTTTGTCGAGGTGCCCCAAAAGTTCATGGGTTAATTCGTCGGAGTTGGAAAAATTATAACCGGTAACCAAATCTTCAAAATCTTTAATATCATTCACAGCTTGTGTGAAATATGTTTTATCCGGCTGGTTGTTCACCGAAAGCAACTCTTTCACTTTTGCGAGGTGGGCAAAATAACTGGCCAGCACCTGGTCGAAAAACAGCAGATAACCTTTGAGTTGTTTTGCTTTCGATTTTCGGGCTGTTTCAACCCGCGACGGGAGTCCGGCCGGGCCAATTCCATAGGTTTCCGGAAAATGATTCTGAATTGTGGTGGTTTCGCCTGTTTGAAGATAAACTCCTTCCGGGATTTCCATTTCACCGTCGTACCGAGCTTTTTCCTGCTCTTCCTTTTCTTTCTTTTCGAGCATTGCCACATATTCGGCTACTTTCTTTTTATTCACATTCACGGGCAAAACCCCTTTGTAATAGCTAAATGCACTTTGGAGGCTGCGTACCGGTTTTTTACCTTCTTCCACACAAACCAGCCACGGATCGGGTTCCGGATTTTCCTGGTTGTCGTCGGCAACCGAAATATCGTTGATGGCTGAAACTCCCTCAATGTTCATGATGATATTGACCAAATCGGATAACCGGACTTCGGTGCGCAAACCCGACGCCGTTAATTCGTCCGTATCGATAAAACCGTTCGACAATAGCGACCCTTCAAAAATTTCACCGGCGGTGAACCCTTTGGCAAACATCTGTTTAAGGGAATAAAAAGGCACCGAAGGCGAAAAATAGTTATCGATAGCCCGTAAAATCTGTGCTTCCACCAATTCTTCGTCAGCATCGGGTTGAATCATGATACTGGCACATACCGAAATGGGATGCGTTATAACTTTCGAGACTTCAACCAAATCCTCGCACAGGTTACGGTTGGCGTGATATACACGGGTAATTTCGCCGATAATCCGCTTGTATTCTTTTTCTTTTAATATATCGGTTGGAAAATCGGCATTGTTTAATTCTTCGAAGTCAACCAGTAAGGAGTACAAGCCCTGCAACTGAAAATTCCCGGTTTCCTTTTCCAGTTTTGCCGGATCGTATGAAAGCTTATCATTTTTACTATCGACAAAGACTGTTTTTTGAAAAGTTTTCAGCCAGCAGTTTTTTACGCCGTCGATGTCGATGAATAATTTTCGGTAATCAGTTTCGGAAACAGGTTTGGAAGGTAAAATCTGCAAAGGCCCAAAAAACTGTTCGCTGATTTCGGGTTTCGAGCCGTTTTCGGGCGCCAGGATATTTTCGATGGGCAAATCAATTCGCGCACCCAAATCGGTGATGGCGTAGCACAACACATCGAGAATGGTAATTCCGGGATCGTGCGAGTTGTAATCGGTCCATAAACCACCTGCCAACTGCCCAATGTGTTCCAATCCTTTTTTCTTCAGAAAAGCATAATCCAAATCGTCGCTGGTCGCCACATTTTTCGGAATCCGGATATGTTGGTTCATCGGCTTCATATGTTATGAATTTGAGTCGTTCTGCTGCATGTTTTTACCGCAAAGGAAATGTCGTGCATTTTTGCCGACACCAAAATGGCAACCGGACACGAAGGCACAATTTGGGTTGTGCTGATTTCATTTCCCCGAATCAGTTTAACATCTTCCACATAATCGACATAACTGAGTTTTTCGATAGAATGGATGATGGAACTCCGGTGAAGCGCTGTCCCGAAACAGATTCCGGCTGCATTTTCAAATGCCCATGGCGACAACAGTTTGGTTATATCGCTGTTCAACAAATTTTTATAGTAATTTTCATCGTACCCTTTATGGAATTTCACGCTCAACCGTACCGTCACTTCTTCGTATTCAGGGTTGATAACGGCAACATTCACCTGTGGCGGATTCAGCCGGGCCACATAGCGCTGAACGGCATTCAGCGTTGCTTTGCTCACCCGCGGTTGGTAAATGTCGAATACATTTTTATTTACAATATCGGGGATAACCACAATCAATACATTACCGGGCGACAAAAAGCTGTATTGGGTTTTATTGTCTTTCCATTCAACTTTCGAATGGTTTAAACATTTTACTTTATAAATTTCGGAAAACTGCTGAAGGATAAGATGTTCGTAATCCCATACTGTGATAGCGCGGTTTTTATGCCGCAACCGTTCGCTGACGCGGCGATACCATGCAGCATCGGTTTCCCGGGGCTTTCCGCCAAACGAGTTAAAGGGCTGGCTCACCGATTTGACCGCTGACAAGCGGGTTACCATTTTCGAAACGGATTGGGCCGGCAGTCCCTTTTCCAGGTGTGTAAGGTCATTTCCTGCATCGGAAAATTCGGCCAAAACCGACTGTGCACTGATTTGCAGAACTTTACAAACAGCATTGTAATCTTTCTGAATTTTTGCGCGCACCCAGTATAACCGATCCGGCAAAAGGGTATTTTCACTGGTGGCAGCAGCCGGCATAACGAATTTAACGATTCCTGATTTCAGAAAATTATCGGTTGGGTTCGAAATCATAAAATCGGTATCGAGAATGGTCCACTGGTTGTTGCAGAGCGCCGACCACTCCATTTTTTCGTTCACTGAAAATGGTTCTGTTTCCGGATTCTCGCTACCTTCCAGAACCTGCACCAGCAACGAAACCTGTTGAAGCGGTTCAACATTTTCGATGCCGATATACAACTCGCCCCCTTTTGAAAATACAGGAAGCAGTGTGCCGGTTTTTGTACGCTGCGATGAAAATTCAGTAGTTTGGCCAAAAGGATGAAGATGATACACATTCAGCTCATTACCGGTTTCCGCTCCTGCCTTTTTTACCAGAAGCTTTTCGGCTGAATAACTCAGGCTAACAGAGCCGGCAAGCGGAGTGTAAGGTTCATTGGGAACTATCGTTTCGGGATTGTTGCCCACCAGGGACAACGCGTAAATCTTCGGAAACAATTCATGATAAAAAGGCTGGTTCAGCGACAACTGCACCTGCCCGTTTACATCAGGAGCAAATTTACAATTGTTGTTGATGATCGAAATTTGAGTTTGATAGGTCTCCCCAACGGTTCTAAAAAGTTTCAGTTTATCGTTTAGGGTAACCGTTTCTTTATTCCCCTGAACCGAAAGGGTGGCCAGAAAATGATTTTTACTACCTACAATAAAATTGGCTTCTGTATTGACTGTATCAGCATACTCCGAAGCCGATGTTTTATTTAAAAAGCTGGTTCGGTAGGCAAAATACAAATCGGCAAACGCATCCGTTTTCCCGCTTCCGGTTTTCACCGGGGTATTTTTCCAATCAATGTCGAGATTCAGTTTCGTCCACTCTTTTTTGAAAACTTCGGGACAACCCACCATAAAGTTCGACTGGCGAACCGGGCGCGTTCCAAACGGGTAGAATGGTTTCAGTGGGTTTATCGTCCCGAAATCGTTTGTAAGCGTTAAACTTTTCACCCCTCTCACATCGATGGTTACAGTAAAGTTGGTCACCATTTTTTCTGACAAAGTTTGATAAAGGATGTACCCTGCCTGATTTTGCATTTTTATCAGAATGCGGCACACCGGAAGGCGGGTGTTGAAATTTTCGCCATGAACCGCCGGATGGTATGCGGTGACCGCTTTTTCGCCGGCAGGAATCTGAAAAACAAGTTTTAATTTCTTTTTATCGCTGCTCAATCCCGAAGAAAAAATGATTTTTGAATTTTCATCGGCAACCGAAGTAAGAATCGGGAACGGCCCCAACCACCCTTTTTCGCCGGAACAACAGATTTCGAGATTCTCTTTTAACTCATTCACCGAAATGGTAGAAACGGCGGCCGAAAAATCGATGGTAAGCTGCACGTTACGCAGGCCTTCTTTCATTTCAAGAATTTCGGAAGAGAAAGCAAATCCCAGCCGGGCGTCGGGCAACGCGGGATAACGGGAATCGCCGGAATATCCAAAAGGCCACCAGCCCATTTCATCGTCGGGGAAAACAGCCCCCAACCCGTCGAATGAAGCGGCAACCGGGGCTGCTTTCAGTTTTTGCCCGGAAATATCGTTGTAAACACTTTTTATGCTGGCAATTTTCGCCCGGTTGAGAACCAGATTTTCAGTTGTTTTGTAGATGAGTTTCTTGCCGCGGGCATCTTTCCCGCCATCAAGAGCGGTATTTTCAGCCAATAATTCCGGCAGGCTGTTTTTGGCCAGTTCAAAAATCAGGTGAACTTTATCGGGTGTGGCAGGCAGCTTTTCAATCTGCAAAATTTTCTGGTAATAAAAATCGAGGTGTTTTTTTGTGAGTTGATTGAAACGGTTCCGGGAAAATTCAAGCAAGTGAATAAAACTGACAAAAAGTGCCAGGTGGGGCGTGATTGTTTTTCCCTCGTTCACATTTTTCAGAAATGTTTCCAGTTCGCTGCCGCTTTTGAAGAAACCACTCCAGTCGCCCGAAGGGATTTTATGGTTGTGAACACTGAAAAAATTGACATGCTTTGCAAAATGATAAGCGAATTTCAGCCACTCTTCCAAACCCAAATCGTTCAGTTCAACGGAATGAGGATCGAGTGCGTCCAAAAAACGCTGCATCTGTCCGGTACCTTCGCGCGCGAGTAATATTTCCTTACCACATTTGCTCATCGTATTTTACTTTCGTTTCCTTCCTCAATGTAAAATGGGAAAACCATGTTTTTTCTCGAATTGGTTGTGCGGATGGTGTAGTCGATTCGGATGAGTAACACACCTTCTGTTTCTCCAGCCGGATCGATTCTTATTTTCCGCACATCAATCCGGGGTTCGTGATACAAAATGGCCGTTTTGATGCGATCGGTTACAAAAGTTTTCAGTGTCAGATCGAGCGGTTTAAAAAGCAGTTCGTCGAGGTTGCACCCATAATCAGGAAGCATAATTCTTTCGCCCAGACGGGTGGAAAGTAAGATTTCGAGGCTGTTTTCAATGTCGGCTTCGTCTTCCAGCATTTTCACCGCCTGGGTTTCCTGCTGAAACTCGGGTGGAAATGCCCACCCCCTTCCGAGAAATGATTTTGTTGTTTCCATCATTAGTTTATCTGTACCATTGAACCTTTAAGTATAGTTGTTGCGCCCGACGAGACTTCCGACCCGGCTGATCCTTCTGCTTTGAATTCAGCGGATGCCTTTATGGTTACATTTGTCCCTTCGAGGGTAAGATCGCCGGTTGCCTTTACCGAAATATCCGAAGCGCTTTCCAAAACCATTCCACCCGAATCCAATGTGATTTTATTGGAATTTTCATCTTCAATTTGAATGACCCCTGCCCCTTCGTCAATCGTGATTTTCTTTCCTGCCGGAGTTTCCAGGATCACCGATTTCACATCATCATTAAAAATCAGTTTCATTTCGCTGCGGGTAACGAAACCTTTTTCGTGGTTGTCGTCGCTGGCGGTGAACGGCGCAGG
>CAZHKI010000204.1:0-7184 GCA_964533365.1 uncultured Maribellus sp.
TTCCATACCGTAGGGAAACAAGAAAAATGCGCTAGCTCAATTACGAAGATTACACAAAACTTACAATGAAAAAATAAACGTATGAAAAAGGTATTTAAAGTTTTAGGAATGTGTGTTTTGGTACTGGTTGTTGTTTTGTTGGTGAAGACGGCTTTTTATCCATCCCGGCAACTCGATGTGGAACCTGCTGAAACGATTGAAATTGATAACGAAAGCCTGCAAAATCTGACGAAGGCAGTTTCATATCAAACCATTTCCCATGAAGATTATTCGTTAACAGATACTTTGCAATTTGTACAGTTTCATGCTTTTCTTGATTCAGCTTATCCTTTGGTTTTTGAGCATCTGGAAAAAGAAGTTCACGGAAATAAAGCCCTGCTGTACAAATGGCAGGGAAAAAATACAAACCTGAAACCACTGGTTTTACTTGCCCACCAGGACGTGGTCCCTGTGGTGGAGGAAAACTGGGAAAAAGGGCCGTTCTCAGGAGAAAATGATGGTGAATTTATCTGGGGACGCGGAACGCTCGACGACAAAGGCAGCCTGATTTCGATTTTGGAAGCCGTTGAAAAATTGCTTGACGAAGGCATTATTCCGGAACGGACAATTTATCTGGCATTTGGCGACGATGAGGAAGTTGGAGGTAAAGGCGCCATGAAACTGGCGTCAGTATTAAAGAACCGGGGAGTGGATGCTGAAATGGTTATCGACGAAGGGATGGTAATAACGTCAGGTATTGTCCCCATGATTTCAGCGCCGGTGGCATTGATAGGCACTTCTGAAAAGGGGTATCTTTCAGTGCAAATTACCAGCAAATTTGAAGGCGGTCATGCTGCTATGCCACAAGCTGAAACGGCCATTTCCATTTTATCGAAAGCCCTAGTTGCGATTACTGAAAATCAGCCGGCTCCAGAATTTACACCCCCGGTAAAGGGATTCCTAAGTTTCATCGGCCCTGAAATTTCGTGGCCGGCACGGATTGTTTTTGCCAATCAGTGGTTACTGGGCGGCGTGCTGAAAAGCATCTACACGGGCTCCGGTTCCGGAAATGCAACGGTTCGGACAACTACGGCTCCCACCATGTTACAAGCCGGAATCAGGGATAATGTATTGCCCACCGAAGCAACCGCTATCGTTAATTTCAGGTTGTTGCCCGGCGATTCATCCGAAAAGGTTATTGCACGCCTTGGAAAAGTAATAAACGACAATCGCATTTCGATAAAAGTTTTTGGAAATGTAAAAGAACCGGCAAATATTTCACCCATCGACTGCAAAGCTTTTCATGTGCTGAACAAAACCATCAGGGAAAGTTTTGTAAACACGTATGTCGCCCCAACCATAATGACAGCCAGTTCCGACAGTTACCATTATTCCGAGGTTTCGCCTCATGTTTACCGGTTTGCCCCCTATCAGATTACACCGGATAATATTGATCTTTTTCATAACGATAATGAAAAGATTACCATCGAAAACTACAAAGCCATGATAAATTTCTATTACCGGCTGGTGAAGAATTTTCAGCAAGACTTTAATTAAATTGAACATATCAGTCCCTTCGTTTTTTCTTTTTTAACAGAAATAAAATGAGAAAATCATGAGTTTTACATTACAATTGTGAGGAGATGAAAAAGTTCAGTTAAAAAGTAATATTACTTTTCTGGTTTTTGTATGTTTGTTAAAACAGATTTTTAACCAATAAAACCATTTTAAAATGAAAAAGAGATATTCTATCCTGGTTGCAATTTTCATTTTGTTTATTTTAAGTTCAAATGCACAAAATGCAAAAAAAGATTTTTACGGTATGTGGACCATCGCCATCGATGGCGGCTCAGTTGGTTGGCTGAATGTTCATGAAAACAATGGCTATCTCGACGCCGAACTGCTTTGGCAGGGCGGGAGTGTACTTCCGGTTTCTGATGTTTATTTCGAGGACGATAAAAACCTGGTGGTGACCCGCACCCAGGAACGGCTCATGGAACGTGGAAACGAAAATGGACGGAAAATGGTAACGACCCAAATGTACCGTTTTACCCTAAAAGGGAACAAAATGACCGGGGTGGCCCTTTCTCCGTCGCGCGACCGGATGAGTGTGACCCAAACCCGGTTTGAAGCGTGGAAACTGCCTGCCGTACCAGCTGCTCCCGACTTGTCGAAAGTGAAATACAGGACTCCTGTTCAGTTGTTTAACGGGAAAGATCTGACGGGCTGGCGCCTGATAAATCCCAAACAGGAGAACGGTTTCAAAGTGGTTGACGGCGCTCTGGTCAACGATCCGGTGAACAACGAAGGTCAGCGCGTAAACTATGGAAACCTGCGTACCGACCAGGAATTCGAAGACTTTAAACTTACACTGGAGGTTAATGTGCCGGCGCACAGCAATAGTGGTGTTTACCTGCGCGGAATGTATGAAATCCAGGTGCTCGATTCATATGGCAAACCACTCGACTCGCACAACATGGGTGGATTGTACAGCCGGGTTGCCCCGGTGGTTTCGGCTGAAAAGCCTGCCGGCGAATGGCAAACCATGGAAATGATCCTGTGCGACCGTCATGTGACTGTCATCCTGAACGGGACAAAAATTATTGATAACCAGCCAGCATACGGTCCTACTGGTGGCGCTATTATTGCCGATGTGTTTAAACCCGGCCCCATTTACCTGCAGGGCGACCACGGAAAAGTTTCGTACCGGAATATCGTTTTAACACCGATTATAAAATAATAAGCCTGACTTTTTCCGAATTAAACGGCGTAGAAATAACCGTTTTCTCTCAAAAGGGTCCCATCTTTTCCGGAAAGGGTGGGATCCTTTTTTTTGAAAAAAATTATCCCTGGGCTCTTTTGGCTACTTTCCGATTTGAACCATTCCGGCTGTCGGTTAAAATCGTTACTTTTACCCGCGAATTTTCGAAGAAAACAAACAGCGTATGCAAATGATTTCTATTTCGGATGAATTGGCCCTGAAAGTTCCGGGAATTCAGTTGTCCTGTATTGAATGTGAAGTAAATATACAGGCAGTCAATGCTTTGCTGTGGCAGGAGGTTCAGGTAAAATGCAGGGAAATTTCCGTTTCACTGAAACTTGAAGATATCAGCCGGATTCCGGCTGTTTCGGCTTCGCGGAAAGCTTACAAAGCCTGTGGAAAAGATCCGGCTCGTTACCGTTTATCAGCCGAAGCGCTCTTGCGGCGCGTGGTGAACCGCGGCGAAATTTACCAGGTGAACAATGTGGTCGATTTGCTCAACCTGGTTTCCATATCCACCGGGTTCTCCATTGGTGGCTACGATGCTGATAAAATCACCGGCGGAATTGTTTTCGGGATTGGAGAAAAAGACGAACCATACGAAGGCATTGGCCGTGGCGAACTGAACATTGAAGGGATGCCTGTTTTTCGCGATGGGACAGGCGCTTTCGGCACTTCAACCAGCGACTCGGTTCGCACTTCGGTAACCGCCGAAACCAGCCGTTTCCTGATGGTGTTGGTTGACTACGGAAATTCCGGGTTATTGGGCGAAGCCACCGAAATGGCCGTTGACCTGCTCCGGAAATTTGCCGAAGCCACAACTATTGAAACCAGAAAATTAAAAATATGAAGCAACAGTTTTGCCGGTTTATGTTACGGGCAATGGGTTGGAAAGCCCATGGTTCGGTTGTCCCCGAAAAAAAATGTATCATCATTGGCGTGCCCCACACCAGCGCCTGGGATTTTGTGATTTCCTGGCTCTTTTACAACGCGATAGGTGGAGAAGCCAATGTGTTGATAAAGAAAGAGTTTTTCTTTTGGCCTGTCGGTTTTTTTATCCGAAAAATGGGTGGCATTCCGATTGATCGTTCGAAGGGCGCCAATGTGATCCGGCAAACCGTCCAGCTATTTAATGAGCGCGAATCCATGCACCTGGCCATGACGCCGGAAGGCACACGTAAACTTACCACCAACTGGAAAGCGGGTTTTCACACCATCGCAAAAAATGCCAATGTGCCGGTTTATCTTGGCAGTTTCGACTGGGGCCGGAAGCAAATGTCCATTTGGGAAAAATTTGAAATAACCGACGATGCGAAGGAAGATATCCGGCGGATGAAAAAATTCTACCGTGAAAAGGGCGTCCGGGGAAAATTTCCCGAACTGTTTTCCGCCGAAGACTAATTGTCCGTTTTTCATTATTGAAAAATCCGGCAACAGGCGAAAATTTTCCTGCTGCCGAATTTTTTTGATTATACAAATCACTGATTTTTTATTCGTTGTACCAGTTGATTTTGCGGGTAAAAAACATGGTCAGTGCCAGGACAACAAACAACCCGATACTTCCGGTTAACAATGCGTATGATTCGAGTTGCATCAAAACATAAATGAATCCGAATGAAAAGGTGAGAATCAGGGTTTGGATGACAGAATCAGACCACTTTTTCAAAAACGTGCGCGAGTAGGCAAATATCAGTAAAATGACGGCAAGCGCTGAAATCAGATAGGCGAGGTTGAAACCCAGTTGCTCGGAAATGGAGAGCAGCAGCAGGTAAAAAATCAGGACGGCAAAACCGACCAGGATATACTGGAACGGATGAACCCGTTGCCGGGTGATAATTTCGTTGAGGAAAAAGGAGAGAAATGTGAAGAGGATAACCAGGATGCCATATTTAGCGGCACGGGAACTTTTCTGGTAATGATCGGCAACGGTAATGAGTTTCACCCCGAAATCGGAGTCGGTTACCCGGAATTCCTCGTTTTTCCATTGCTGCGGAAAGTTACGGTTGAAATGGAGCACTTTCCATTGTGCCTGAAATCCATTGTTGTCAATTTCCCTTTCGTCCGGGAGAAAATTTCCTTCAAATCCCGGGTCGTTCCATTCCGATTTTAAATTCACTTCGGTTGTTTCACCCACGGGGGCAAATTTGATGGATTCAGAACCTTTAAGCTGCAGGGAAAACCGGAAGCCGGCCGGGAAATCACCGGGAGAAAGCCCGGTTAACGGAAGTGAAATTCCATTTTGTCCGACAACCGGATTTTCCATTCCCGGTGAAAACGTGTGAGGCCTGTCTTTCCAGGTCAACGGCCCGATTTCAACAATTCCGCGAAGATCGCTGATGGACACAAGAATTTTAGCCTTCTCCCATATCACATCCTTTTCCCCGATTTTTAATGCATTAAAATCGATCTGTTCGAAATTTCCTTCCAGCTTTACATCCGATTCGTAAACCACCGTTTCGTAAATGCTGCGGTAAAGTTTTTGCGGTGAAATTTCACCTTCAATATTTAATGTTTTGGGCAGCAGGTATAATTCGTTGATTGTTTCAGTGGCCTTATTTTGCTGGCTGTCGAAATTTCTTTCCACATAAGGGATGACCAATACCGGACCGCGTACCGTTTGTGCCAGCGACCATTTTTGCATGACTTCTTTTTTCGAGTTATCTGCCGTGGTTTCCCGTTCGCCGATTAATTCGATGATCATAATTTTCGGGATGAGCAGTGCAATGGTGATGAACCCGATGGTGAGTACTTTTAATGTAACCTGCCAGTTTACCGGCGTGGTTTTGTTTGATAAAAAATCTTTTGTTTCCATTTTTTTAATAATTTATTATCTTGCAAAGAACTTTGATTTTCAAAGTAATGAATAAAAAAAAATTATCGTTGCTTTAATATCTCTTCCAAAGCCTGTAAATGCCGTTCAAAAGCAGCTTTGCCGGTTTCGGTAATTTCGTAGGTAGTGTTGGGTTTTCGGTCGGCAAAGGTTTTAATCACTGAAACATATTCTGCTTTTTCCAGCGATTTCAGGTGACTGGCCAAATTCCCGTCGGTTACGTCGAGTACTTCCTTTAAATGAAGAAAAGTAGCCCGCGAATTGACCGACAGAACCGACATGATGCCCAGCCTGATTTTATTGTCGAACGCCTTATCCAGATTTTGAATGATGTTTTTCACTTCACTTCGCTTTATTTTGATGGGTGTTCGTACCGGAAGTACATGACTGTTCCGTAGATGATGTGCAGCATGCCGAAGCCGAGTGCCCAAAACAACAGGGCAGCCTGCGGAAAAAGTGCGGCCACAATTCCAAGCGCAATTTGAAGCAGTCCAAGGTAGAAAATTTCCTGCCGGGTAAATTTTGCTGAATTGATGAGTGCCAGTCCATAAAAAACAAGGCAGGCAGGCGCAATAACCATATAATAACCCCGTAATGTAAAAATCAGGACGAGGATCCCACCGCTGATGAAAGGAATGGCCAGGTTGGTCATCATCAGTTGTGAACCACGGTTCCAGATTTTTTGTCCAGCTTTTGCTGCTTTTCGCCAGGTTAGCCACAATGTGGTTAGCAGGGAAAAAGCAAGTACCAGAAAAGCCACGAAAATCAAAGTATAAACTACATTTTCCCCGAAAATTTTATGAACCCAGGGCAGTGGGGCAACGTAAATTGTCCGGTAGGCTATCCATGCGCCGGCCACAGCATATAACCCGATGATAATACCCGACAGGCCGCTCAGGGAGAGAAACCGGCTCGATTGTTCCATCATCTTCCTGATTTCTTTGATTTCTTCCAAATAATTTTCAGTCGTTTTCATTTTCTAAAAGTACTTTGAATTACAAAGTAACTAAAATTTATTTTTATCCCCAAAAAAATGGAACCGTTTTTTAGAAAATAATAGATAATAAAACGACAACTACCCGATTGATGGGTAGTTGTCGTTGAGTTTGATAACCAGGTTAACCCTGAATTATTCAAGAGTTTTTTTTAGAAAGGAGAAACGTTTTCGCTATTTTTTTCTTTTTTAAATAACACCACAAACAATACTAAAAGGGCAACGGATAAAAGGGTAGTAATTCCCCAAATGGAATTCCAGTCAGTACCATCAGCTTGTTTGTAATGGTGAATGATTTGGCCGCAAATCAGGTTTCCAACCAGCAGGCCAACGCCAAATGTGACCAGGAAAATAAATCCCTGCGCCTGTGATTTCAAATTAGCCGGGGCTTTTTTGTCGATGTAAATCTGGCCACCCACATAGAAAAAGCCAAAAATCAAACCGTGAATGAGGATACCAATGTAGTACATCCAGCTTTGACTGATGGCTCCGCCGCTGTAAAAAGCCAGGTAACGGACAACCAGGGCTATCAATCCCAGGATCATTACTTTTCGCAACCCAAATTTTTTAATGGCTGGTGGCACCAGTAGCAGGAATCCCATTTCGGCCAGCACGCCCCA
>CAZHKI010000205.1:0-6879 GCA_964533365.1 uncultured Maribellus sp.
TAATAAAACAGCCTACATCCGGTTGTCGAATTTTACTGCCGACTGCAGCAAGGAAGTGAAAGATGCTTTCGTGGAACTTAAAAAGAACAAGCCCGAATCACTGATTCTTGACCTCCGTTCCAATCCAGGGGGTTTGCTCATGGAATCGGTTAAAATTGTGAACATGTTTGTGCCCAAAGGATCGGAAATTGTGAGCACCCGCGGAAAAGTGAAACAGTGGGACAAAGTTTACACGGCTACGGAAAATCCGCTGGATACGATAATTAACATCGCCGTTTTGACCAACAGTAATTCTGCTTCGGCATCAGAGATTGTAGCCGGCGCCATCCAGGATCTCGACCGCGGGATTGTTGTTGGTACCCGTACCTTCGGGAAAGGGCTGGTGCAAACCACCCGCGATTTGAGCTACAACACCAAACTGAAAGTAACAACTGCCAAATATTATATTCCCAGCGGACGCTGCATCCAGGCACTCGATTATACCCACCGCAACGAAGACGGCAGCGTGGGCGTTGTTCCCGACTCGCTCATCTCGGAATTCACAACCAAAAAAGGGCGTAAAGTGTACGACGGCGGCGGGGTGGCCCCCGATATTAAAATCGATCCCGACCAGTTGAGCAACCTCAGCGTCGAACTGGTTACCCGGTTCCTGGTTTTCGATTTTGCCACAAAATTTTCGAACGAGAACCAAACGATTGCTTCCCCCGAAGAATTTAAAGTGACCGATGACATCTACCACCAGTTTTCATCATTTGTGAAGGAAAACAAATTCGAATATGAATCGCAATCCAAGGAAATGTTGGATGAACTGATAAAATCGGCCAAAGAAGAGAAATATTTTGGCTTGGCCGAGGCCGAGTTCGAAGCCCTGAAAACTAAACTGGAACCTAACCTCGAAAAAGATCTGAAACAGTTTTCCGAAGAAATCAAAGAGTTGCTGGAAGACGAAATTGTGTCGAGGTATTATTATCAGAAGGGCGCCATCCGGGCGGCGATTAATGAAGATAAAGGAATTCTGAAAGCGATGGAAGCCTTGCAATCTTCAACAGCGTATGCCTCGTATTTCGTACCTGGCCGAAAAATTTCCATGAATTAACCGGTATTTAAAACCCGATAAGCAAAAGGAGGCGAAAGTCTCCTTTTGTTGTTTACAACAGCCCGGATGTTTATTCCTGTTTCGTTTTTTTCTTCTGTATCCAGTTGATCCAGAATAAAATGCCGGCAAGAAACAGTGTTCCGGACATCAGGAAATACACCGAAAGGTCAAATTTTCCCCAGGCCCAGGCTATGTATAAAATCCCCAGGAGGATAAAAAAGATACCTCCTATCCATTCTCTTCGCCACGAAAAGAACAGCACAACCACCAGTACCATCGTCGGGATCAGGTGGATGATGAAACCGATAATTTTTTTGAAGATGCTTTGATTTCCCTCAAATGCATCCAGCGCCAGCATACTGATCATCAGGATAAAAAGGATCATGATAATCCGCGGCGCCCAAAACAACATTGTTTTCATTTTGTAAATTGTTTTACGGAGATTACGTTATCCGGCAGTTCATGGTTTAAAATTTTTTGAATTGTTTTTAAAATTGTAATTTAATCCCCCAAACATCCGGCGTTATGAAAATTTATTTTGCAGGATCGATTCGTGGCGGCCGCGAAGATGCGGCGTTATACCATCAATGGATAGAATACCTGAAAACGTTTGGCGAAGTGCTTACCGAACACATCGGTGATCCAAATTTATCCCATCTGGGCGACGACGGGCCCCACGACCGATTCATCCACGATCGCGATTTGGAATGGCTGCAATCGGCCGATGTTGTGGTAGCCGAAGTAACCGTCGTTTCAATGGGGGTGGGTTACGAAATTGGCCGGGCAGTTGAAGCCGGGAAAAAAGTGTTGTGCCTGTTCCGCCCGGGGCCGGGAAAAAACCTTTCGGCCATGATTGCCGGCTGCCCGGGTTTGGAACTGATAAATTATCAAAATCCGGACGATGTGAAGTTCAGGCTTGCCGATTTTCTAGGACCATAAAACAATTGACATAATATCTGTGATTACTCAGGATTTGAGATTTTTTTTATGCTTATTTTCAGGTATTATTTTAAAAACTGATGCGAAAAATTATACATATCATCGTTTTTATGATTCCTGTTTTTTGCCACGGGCAAATGAAATCAATTGGAACCCCTAACATTATCAGCTATCAAAAATCGGATTACAATGCCGGAACACAAAATTGGGGGATTGCCCAGGACAAAAATGGATTGATGTATTTTGCCAACAACGATGGTGTGCTTCGTTTCGACGGGATAAACTGGGATTTGATCCCGGTTTTCAGGTCTTCGCCGGTAAGGTCAATTGCAATTGACGGTGACGACAATATTTACGTCGGGTTAATGAACGATTTTGGTGTGCTGGAACAAACTCCCTCAGGGATACTTGAATATAAGAGTTTCAGAAGCTTGTTGCCGTCCGATTTTGGCGATTTTGACGATGTATGGAAAATATATCAAATCAATGAAAATATTTTTTTTCAGTCGTATGATTATGTTTTTGTTTTAAAAGACAGGCAAATTCGAATCATCCGGCCTGAAAAAAGGTTTCAGTTTTCTTTTAAAGTAAAGGAAAGGCTCTTTTTGCATGAACCCGGTGTGGGTTTATTTGAATATATAAACGAAACTGTTCATAAAGTACCTTGGGCCAACGAATTAGCAAATGAAGAAATATGGTCGGTTTTGGATTTAAACGGAAACCACCTGCTGATTGTAACCAACACAAATGGAATTTATCAATTTGAAAATGGGTTGCTACAGAAGTGGAATACGCCTGTTTGTGAATTTCTTGAAAATTACAAATTGTTAAGTTCTGCCAAAATCGGGAACAATTATTATGCTTTCGGAACCATCTTAAACGGAGTAGTTATATCCGATTCCGAAGGCAATGTAGTTCAGCACATCAATAAAAACAGGGGTTTGCAAAACAATACTGTCCTGAGTATTTTCTCCGACTCCAGCAGCAACCTGTGGCTGGGACTTGATAACGGGATTGATTTTGTTGAAATCAATTCACCGGTGAGTTTTATCTCCGATAAAGACGGTTTGGGCACCGGCTATTGTGCCCGTGTTTTTAACGGGAAATTATACCTGGGAACCAACCAGGGACTGTTTGTCAAATCATTTAACAACTTTTCGGCGAACATCGAAAACTTCGAAATGGTCAGCCATTCTGCCGGACAGGTTTGGTCGCTTGGTGTTTTTGACGACAAACTCATTTGTGGCCACCATCTTGGGACATTTGAAATTATTGGAAATGAGGCCAAACAATTAGGGAAAAATAACGGAGGTTGGATTTACATCCAGCCAAATAACAAGCCTGACCTGCTGTTGGGAGGATGTTACAACGGGCTTCAGCTATTTAAAAAGGTAAACGGGACATGGCGCTTTCATAAAAATGTTGCAGGTTTTAGCGAATCCAGCAGGTTCCTTTTACAGGAAAACGACACGGTTTTCTGGATTAGCCATGGCGGGAAAGGTATTTTTCGGCTGAAACTTTCGTCTGACCTTGACTCGGTGAAATCATACCGTCTTTACACCTCAAAAAACGGCTTGCCTTCCGATGAGCAAAACATTCTTTTTCAATATAATGGGAAGCCTTATTTTTCGACCATCGAAGGTATTTACGAATATGTAACCGAATCGGACAGTTTTGTCCCGGCAGAAAAGTTAAACAAAACCTTCAATTTTGACGGGCGGCTGAAAACAGTTAAATCTGATACTGACGGGAATATTTGGTTTATTGCAGATAATGAATCGGGTGTGTTGCGGTTAAATGATGATTTAACATTTGCAAAAATAACCACCCCGTTTAAGCAGCTCGACAACCGTTATGTGAATGAATTTGAGTTTATATACCCATACAACAACGACCATGTTTTTATTGGAATTGACAATGGATTTGCCCACTATTCCAGCAAACTTTCCAAGCTTTATTCCGAACCTTTTCAATCGTTTATTACAAAAATTGAAATACCGTACCTCGATTCAACCCTTTTGTTGTACAACCGTGAATTAGAAACAGATTTCAGGATTCCTTTCCGGAAAAACGCACTGCGCTTTCACTTTGCTGCCCCGTTTTACGAAGGCCACTCACAACTCTGTTTTAGTTATTTTCTTGAAAATTATAACGAAGAGTGGTCTGACTGGTCAGCAAGCAGTTATCGCGACTTTACCAATTTGCCCGAAGGACATTACGTGTTTAAATTAAAAGCAAAAAATATCTATGGATTTGAAAGCCGTGAGGCAGATTTCCGTTTTGAAATAATTCCTCCCTGGTACCGGTCAACAGTTGCTTATTATCTCTATTTGGTCCTGATTTTTATAACCGTTGTATCCGTTGTAAAATTTATCCTTTACCGGATGGAATTGGCAAAACAAAAGGAAAAACTGAAACATCAGGCCGAGTTGAAAGAAAAGGAAGAACGCTTTCATCACCAGACCATTATTGCAGAAAAAGAAATTATCAGGCTGAAACACGAAAAGCTTCAGGCCGAAATGGTACACCGCGATAAGGAACTGGCAAACCAAACCATGAGCATTATACAAAAAAATAAGTTTTTGGTTAAGTTAAAGGAAGAATTGCACCAGGCAATGAAAAATACCTCGGATGGAAATCTGAAAACAAAACTTTCCATTCTCAATCAACGAATTAACAAGGAAATTGATAATAAACAGCAAAACCAGTTGTTTGAAACCTATTTTGATGAAGTTCACGAAGATTTTTTTCAGAGGCTCAAGCAACAGTACCCGAACCTTTCACCACGCGAAACTCGCCTTTGTGCCTACATTCGTATGAACTTGTCTTCAAAGGAAATTGCTGCCTTGCTCAATATTAGCGACAGGGGTGTTGAAATTGGACGTTACCGCTTACGTAAAAAACTGAACCTGCCACAAGAGGTGAATCTTTCCATTTTTTTATCGAACATATAATTCAAATCGATAAACCTGCTAAAGAGCAGGTACAGGAATATGTTGTTTTTAACATTCCTTTGCTTGTTTGTAAATGTCTTTCTTTCAGTATTTTAATTCTATGTTGATGTACTTTTGAAGTAGTAACGCTTTTCGGGTGAAGTATTAATGAAGCATTATATTTTTCTGATTTTTCATTTTAATCGTTGAATTTAGAATCATAATTAAAATTTTATGTATAAAGTAAAATCGATTCTTATGAAAAAAATTCTTTTTTTCTTTTTATGCACACTTTTAACTCTTGGGGCATTTGCTCAGGGAATTACACTTACCGGTGTAATTACTGCTGCAGAAGATGGTCATGCCCTGCCCGGAGTTTCAGTAGTTGTAAAAGGGACTACCAACGGCACGGTTACCGACATGGATGGTAATTACAGGCTGCAGGTGCCGGCAGACGCAGTTATCCAGTTCTCGTTCATTGGAATGAGGGCACAGGAAATTGCCGTAAACAACCGCACTCAAATCAATGTCGTAATGGAAGCTGATGCTTTTGATGTGGAGGAAGTTGTTGTTGTTGGATATGGCGTACAGAAGAAAGCGCTGACAACCGGCGCCAATTTAAATGTTAAAGGCGAAGAAATTGCCGCATTGAATACAAGTTCGGCAATGGAAGCTCTGCAAGGTGTTGCTGCTGGTGTAAGTATTACCAGAAACAACGGAGCCCCTGGCTCAGGGACAAGGGTCACCATTCGCGGATTGGGAACAATTGGTGATTCCGATCCTTTATTTATTGTTGACGGAGTGGCGGTTGGTGACATCGATTTTCTGAACGCATCCGATATTGAATCCATTGATGTACTGAAAGATGCAGCTTCAGCAGCCATTTATGGTTCGAGGGCTGCGAATGGTGTTGTATTGGTTACCACGGTAAAAGGAAGTAAAGATCGCCCGGCTAAAATTACGTACGACGCCCACTACGGAGTTCAAAATATATATAAAAACCTGGATCCGTTAACGGCACAGGAATATATGTATATTATGGATGAAGGCAGGGTTAATGATGGCCTTGAACCCTGGGATTGGGAAGCAAGGATTAAAAACAACAACTGGCTTAATAACAATTTTAGTGGAAATCTGGGCACAAAATTAGGCGAGGATGTTTGGAATGCCCTGCAAAATGGCTGGGAAGGAACCAACTGGATTGATGAGATGACGGCAAAAAATTCTCCGGTTCAAAGCCATGCTGTAAATATTACGGGAGGTACTCAGGATATTATTTATTCAATGGGTGTTTCTTATTACGATCAGAAAAGTATTATTGGTGGCGACATTACCGATGCCGGATATAAAAGACTGACTACAAGGCTGAACACGCAGATGGTGTTAAAAAAGAATGCAGAACACAATATTCTTACCGTTGGTGAAAATTTCACCTACACCAACACCGAAAACAGAAGCGCACGAACCGGAAATATTTATTGGAATGACCTGCACAATGCCCTTGTTCAGCATCCTTTAATGCCTGCTTACTGGCAGCCGGCGATTGATAACAACATCAACAAATTTGGATTTACGCCCACCATGGATGGTATCAATCAACACACCAATCCAATAGCATCCATGTTTTATTCCTCAAACTATAATTATGGTAAAGGAAACAAGGTAGTTGGGAATGTATTTGCAGAGGTTGAACCCATTAAAGATTTGAAAGTAAGATCTTCCTTCGGAATTGATGCCTGGTTTGGGCACAACCGATCGATGAACCCTACCTATGCTTTGGGAACGCTTTATACCGACGATGTGGACGGAGCCGAACAAAGCCAGTATTTTGGCAACAACTGGACCTGGACTACCACTGTTTCCTACGATCGCAAATTTGGGGATCATGTTGTATCTGGTCTGGCAGGTTAT
>CAZHKI010000205.1:6889-7164 GCA_964533365.1 uncultured Maribellus sp.
AATCAGATTAATACGGAAGTAGGCGGCTCAAGGACCAATTTGTTGTTCCCGGGAGATCCCCGTTATGCTTATGTTAATAATACAAAAAGTCCCGAATCAATCAGTGATATAAACACCTGGGGGGCCGACTGGGCAGCAGGTGGCGGTGGTTTAATGTCGTACATTGCCAGAGCACAATATAATTATCAGGAAAAGTACCTGCTTTCCGTTATTATGCGTGCTGACGGTTCTTCCAATTTCGCAAGAGGTCACCGGTGGGGCTACTTCCCTTCCGT
>CAZHKI010000206.1:0-7134 GCA_964533365.1 uncultured Maribellus sp.
GCATTTGATTGCATTTGCTGAGCTGGATAGGCTTAAGGAAGAAAAACTCTGGCAAAAAGAAAAAGTAAAAGCCTTTTACAGCGAAATCACTGAAGTGTTACGGATTTATATTGAAGACCGGTTTGAAATTCCGGCCATGGAACAAACCACCGACGAGATTTTAACCCAATTCAGAAACCGGAAAGAGTTGCTGGGTGAAAAGTCGCTGACCAACCTCAGCCAAATCCTCACGCTGGCCGATTTGGTCAAATTTGCCAAATACATTCCGCTGCCCGACGACCACAACCTGACACTGGTCAATTCCTACTTTTTTGTCAACGACACGAAAAAAGAGGAAATAAAAAAACCGGAAAATCCGGAAAAAGAAAATGGAATTGAAGAAGTTGATATTAAATAACAAAGGATGTTTGAAGGACTGACATTTAAAAACCCGGAATTTTTCTACCTGCTGCTGGTACTCGTACCCATGGTGGCCTGGTACATTTTCAGGCAAAAAAGAAATACGGCCAGCATCCAGGTTTCGACAACGGCGCCGGTTATGAAAGCCCCGCGCACGATCAGGCACTATTTACGCCATTTGGTATTTCTTTTCCTGATCATTTCCATCGGTTTTTTCACCATCGTTTTGGCCCGTCCGCAATCATCGGCCAACTACGAAAATGTGACCACCGAAGGTATCGACATTGTTATTGCTCTCGATATTTCAACCAGTATGCTGGCCCGCGACTTTACGCCCGACCGGCTGGAAGCCGCAAAAAATGTAGCCATGGAATTTATATCCGGGCGCGAATACGATCGCATGGGCCTGGTGGTTTTTGCCGGTGAGGCATTTACCCAGTGCCCGTTAACCACCGACCGCGCCGTGTTGCTGAACCTCTTTAAAGATATCCAGAGCGGAATGATCCAGGACGGTACGGCCATCGGAAACGGACTGGCCACCTCGGTGGCCCGGCTCAAAGACAGCGAAGCCATCAGCCGCGTGGTTATCCTGCTTACCGACGGAGAAAACAATTCAGGTGAAATCGCCCCGTTAACCGCGGCTGAAATTGCAAAAACATTTGGAATCAGGGTTTATACCATTGGTGTGGGAAGTATTGGAACTGCTCCCTATCCTGTGCAAACGCCCTACGGCATCCAACTGCACGACATGGAAGTGAAAATTGACGAAAACCTGTTGCGCGAAGTTGCCAATATCACCGGGGGACAATATTTCAGGGCAACCAGCAACAACAAACTCGTTGAAATTTATAAAGAAATCGACTCGCTCGAAAAATCAAAAATTGATGTAAAGGAATTCAGCCGCAAATCCGAAGAGTTTCTGCCGTTTGCTTTGGCCGGACTTTTATTTCTGGTTTTCAGCATCGTATTGCGGACAACGGTTTTCAGAAGTATCCCGTAAAATTTGGTAAAAATGGACATGTTCAGATTTGGAAATATTGAGTATTTATGGGGATTGTTGATTATCCCGTTACTGACCGGAATTTTTATCGGGTCGCGGATTTCACGCAAAAAAGCACTGCGCCGTTATGGAAATGAGGCCGTTCTGCAACAGTTGATGCCATTCTCGTCGAAAAACCGGCCGGTTTTCAAGTTTATTGTTTTGATGCTGGCGCTTGCATTTTTTATTACCGGGATGGCCCGCCCCCAGTTTGGCTCAAAACTGAAAAAGGTAAAACGCGAAGGCGTCGAACTGATCATTGCCCTTGATGTATCGAACAGTATGATGGCCGAAGATATTCAGCCCAACCGGCTGGAACGTGCCGTGAGGGCTATTTCGCGGCTGATTGACAAACTGAAAGACGATAAAATCGGGTTGATTGTATTTGCCGGCGACGCCTACACCCAGTTGCCCATCACCAGCGACTACAATTCGGCCAAACTGTTTCTGAACTCAGTAAACACACAGATTGTCCCCAAGCAGGGGACTGCTATTGGCGCGGCAGTCAACCTCGCTGTCCGCTCGTTTTCACCAAACGGCGTTGCCAATAAAGCCATCGTGGTGATTACCGATGGCGAGAACCACGAAGACGATCCCATATCCGCTGCAAAATCAGCCGTCGATAACGGAATCGTTGTCCACGCCATCGGAATGGGATTACCGCAGGGTTCGCCCATCCCCATGCTGGTTAACGGACAAAAAGATTACATGAAAGACAGAAGCGGAAACGTGGTCATCACGAAACTTGATGAAACCATGCTCGAAAAAATTGCCGCTGCCGGAAACGGAATCTATGTGCGGGCCAACAACACCGAAATCGGCCTCAATACCCTTTTCGACGAAATCAATAAAATGGAAAAGGAAGAGATGGAATCGCGCATTTATTCGGAATACGACGACCAGTTCCAGTACCTTTTTGCGGCCGGACTGCTTCTTATCCTGTTTGAGTTTATCATTCTGGAAAGAAAAAACAAGTACCTGAAAAATATAAAACTGTTTTCAGCCAAATAAAAAATGATGAAGAGATTAATAATCATAACAGGGATGATCGTTTTTTCGCTGGTTGTACACGGACAAAACGAACGAAAATATGTAAGGAGCGGCAACAAACTGTTCATGGAAGCGGTGCGCGATACGTCGCGGCTCGACACTGCCAGGTTCAGCAACGCCGAAACAGAATACCGGAAAGCGCTGAACAAAAAACCCAATGATTTGAAGTGGAATTTCAACCTGGCCGATGCACTGTACAAACAAAAGCGGTTTGACGAAGCGACCGGAAAATTTAATGAACTGGCCGAAAAAATGGAAACACCCGAAGAAAAAGCCCGCGCCTTACACAACCAGGGTAACAGCCAGTTGATGCAGCAAAAAATTGACGAAAGCATTGAATCGTATAAAAAAGCGCTCCGGCATAATCCGTCCGATCTGGAGACCAAATACAACCTGGCTTATGCGCAGATGCTGAAAAATCAGCAGCAACAGCAGCAAAACCAAAACCAGGATCAGAATCAGGATCAGAATAAAGACCAAAACAAAGATCAGAACAAGGATCAAAACAACGATCAAAATAAAGACAATCAGAATCAGCAGGATAAACAAGACCAGCAAAACCAGCCGCAGGATCAAAATAAAGAGCAACAACAGCAACAGCAACAGCAGCAACAAAACAAAATTTCGAAAGAAAATGCCGAGCAATTGTTGCAGGTTTTGCAAAACGACGAACGCAACATTCAGGATAAAGTAAAAAAAGCCAAAGCGGCCCAGGCAAAAAAACAGCAAGTTGAAAAAGAATGGTAATCATGCCTGAAACAATGGGTTGAACACAAGGAATGAACAAACAAAAAGAATAACTTTGCCGAATCACAAGATTATGGTTAGAAAAATAGCAACATATTTCATTTTGTTTTTTACGCTGGTGGCTGCACAGGCCGAACAAACGCGGTTTGTGATGTCGGCCCCCAATGCGGTGGAAACCGGAAAACAGTTCCGCCTCTCATTTACGCTGAACGACAGAGGTACCAACCTGAAACTGCCGCCCGATTTATCCAGTAATTTCGACATCCTGATGGGGCCAAGCACCGGACAATCGACCAGCATCCAGACCATCAACGGGCGGACAACCACCGAAGTAACCTTTTCCTTTACTTATATCCTGATGGCCAAAAAAGAGGGGACCTTCGAAATCAGGCCGGCTTCCATCGAAGTCGATGGAAAAGTTTTCGAGTCGAATTCCTTAAAAATTGAAGTGGTTAAAGCACAAAGCCAGCCCTCCCAGCCGCAAGGCGCTGGCGGAGGAACCGGCGCTGCTTCAACAACCGATCCAACTTCCGTCGATCTGGGAAAAGATAACCTTTTTGTACGCGTTGAAATGAGCAAAGCCAACGTATTCAGGGGTGAGCAAATCGTTTCGACGGTAAAACTGTACCTCGACCCGAACATTCCGATTTCGGGATTCGACGATGTAAGCCTGCCCACCTACGAAGGTTTTTACACCCAGGATATCGAAATTCCGCAACAGATTAATTTTACCCGCGAAGTATATAACGGGAAAATTTATCAGGTGGGCATATTAAAGAAAACCATTTTGTTCCCGCAACAAAACGGAAGGATTACCGTTCAGCCTTTCAGCCTTTCACTGCTGGTACAGCAACGGGTGAGACCTCGAAGTTTCTTCGACGATTTCTTCAGCGGGTTCCGTACGGTTAAAGCAACAGTAACCAGCCAGGCTGTAAGTGTGAATGTAAAGGATCTTCCGCAGACGCCTGCAAATTTTACAGGCGGGGTTGGTAATTTCAATATCACTTCCGAAATCAGTTCCGAAAACGTAACCACCAACGATGCAGTTACCCTCACGGTAAAAATCAATGGTTCAGGCAACATCCGGCTCATCCAAACCCCGGATCTGCAATTACCCGCTGATTTCGAGAAATATGATCCACGTGCAAACGACAACATCAGCGCAACCGACAACGGCGTTTCGGGGACCAAAACCATCGAATACCTTTTCCAACCCCGGTTCGAAGGCGACTACACCATTCCGCCCGTGCAGTTTGTCTTTTTTAATCCGGCCACCGGAACCTACACCACCCGAACCACCCAGGAATACCGGCTTCACGTGGTGAAAGGCACCGAAGAACAGTCAACCATGATGAGTTCACGCAGAAAGGAAGATGTCCAACTCATCGGACAGGATATCCGGTTTATCAAGCAGGGGAATCCTTCGCTGGTTAAAAAAGGCTACACTTTTTACGGAACCTTGGGCTTCTATTCAATTTATGCTGTATCGGCCCTGCTGTTTCTGCTGCTGTTTGTAGTTTACCGGAAAAAAGCCCGCGAAAATGCCAACATCGCACTTGTGCGTAATAAAAAAGCCAACCGCGTGGCCCGCAAACGGTTAAAAGCCGCAGCAACTTTTATGAAACAAAACAACAACGAAGCTTTCCACGAATCCATCCTGAAAGCTTTCTGGGGATACCTGAGCGATAAACTTGTCATCCCGGTAGCCGATTTGAACCGCGAATCAGCCATTTCGGAACTTCAAAATAAGAATGTGGAGCAATCCATTATCGATGATTTGGTAGCCGTGATCGATCAGTGTGAATTTGCACGGTATGCACCGGCCAGTGGCTCCGAAGCCCGCAGCGAACTTTACAGCAAAGCCGAATTGACCATGAGCCTGCTGGAAAAACAAATCAGAAAATGAGCGTAATTGTAATTCAGATGGAACAACAAGCTAAAAACAGAACCAGGATGTTTGCAAAATGTATACATAAAACCGCAATAATTTTTCTGTTCACGGTTATTGGGCTGAATGCAATGGCCCAGGAAACCAATGAGCAGCTTTGGGAAAAAGCCAACGCACTATACAATTCCGAAGAATATAACCAGGCAGTTTCGGTTTACGAACAGATTTTAAGTTCGGGGGAAGAATCGGCGAAACTCTATTTTAACCTTGGAAATGCTTATTACAAAACCGGCGACATCAACCACGCCATATTGAATTACGAACGTGCCAAACTGCTTGCTCCGCAGGACGAAGACATCGATTTTAACCTGCGTCTGGCCAACCAGTTTGTGGTAACCAGCATCGAAGCCTTGCCGAAGCCGTTTTTCCTGCGCTGGAAACAATCGGTGGTTAACACTTATCCGACCGATACATGGGCATTCATGAGCATTTCGGCATTCATCCTTTTTCTGGTTTTGCTCGGGCTCTATATTTTCGGACGCTCGGTGAGGATCAAAAAAATTTCGTTCCTGACCGGAATTGCGGCCATTGTCTTTTCTGCTTTCACGTTTTCGTTTGCGGCCGAACAAAAAGAGGAGATTAATAACCGCAACCAGGCTGTCGTTTTTTGTCCGCGGGTGACTGTTAAAAGCTCGCCGTCGCAATCGGGAACCGACCTTTTCCTGATTTACGAAGGACTGAAAGTGGAAATTACCGACAACCTCGACAAATGGGCCGAAATTAAACTCGCCGACGGAAACAAGGGCTGGCTGCCCGATTCATGTATCGTGAAAATTTAGTTAATCCATATATTTCCAGATCATATTTCAGCAAATTTCCACTTGCTGATGTTTCGTTTATGGAATATTGACATGAAAAATCCGCAATTTTCCGGTCATTTGTTCGGTCACCTCCAAATATCATCTTACCTTTATTCTTTCTGAAATGAATTCAACATGGAAAACGACAGCAAACTGGCCGTACTGATCGACGGCGACAACATACCCTCGGCTTATGTCAAAGAAATGATGGAAGAAATTGCCAAATACGGCAATCCCACCATCAAGCGCATTTACGGCGACTGGACCAAACCCATTCTTTCAAAATGGAAAAACCTGCTGCTCGAAAACGCCATTACACCCATCCAGCAGTATGGGTACACCACCGGCAAAAATGCCACCGACTCGGCCATGATCATCGATGCCATGGATATTTTGTACAGCCAGAAAGTGGATGGTTTCTGCATTGTTTCGAGCGACAGTGATTTTACCCGCCTGGCCACCCGCCTGCGTGAAGCCGGAATGAAAGTTTACGGCATAGGCGAGAAAAAAACACCCGAGCCGTTTATCGTTGCCTGCGACAAGTTTATTTACATTGAAATCCTGAAAAAACAGTCGAAGGAAAGCGAGAACACACAAGTTCCCGACAAACAGGAAAAGAAAGTGGAAGTGGACAAAATCACCCCGAAAGTGATCAAGCTCATTTCGTCAACCATATCCGACCTGGCCGACGACGACGGCTGGGCATTTCTGGGCGATGTGGGAAGCCTGCTGCAAAAGAAACAACCCAACTTCGACTCACGAAACTACGGCTTTGAAAAACTAACCCCGCTCATCAATTCCATCGGCAAATTCGAGATTGAGCAACGCGACAGTTACAAAGGAAAATTCAAACTGATTTATGTGAGGAATAAAAAAAGATAACCGGATTTCCCGGGATATCAGTTTGTTGAATAATTAACTATCGAAAAAAACAATGTCAGCATCAGAGCCAAAAATCACAGACGAAATAAAAAAGATTGCCCTATTAACTTCAGGCGGCGATTCCCCCGGTATGAATGCTGCCATCAGGGCGGTGGTCCGTACCGCCATTTTCCGCAACCTCCAGGTGGTTGGCGTAAAACGGGGCTACTCCGGCTTAATCAACAGCGACTTTACCGAAATGCAGTCGCATTCGGTTTCAAAAATCATTT
>CAZHKI010000207.1:0-1621 GCA_964533365.1 uncultured Maribellus sp.
ATTTCAGAGGAAAATAAATCAATATACAATGAAAGCAAGAAGCTATAACGCAGCCTTGAAAGCCGTAAATAATGAGCTGCTCAGTTTTTTAATAATAAGAGCACAGAATCAAAATAATGCGTAATGCGGGTTAATTCATCAAATTATTCTGATTTTAACATTTAAACTATTTCAAACTTTAATATCGACATATGAAACCAATTTCTAAGCTTATCTGCGTAAGTTGTTTTTTTCTGTTAAGCATTGGAGTTAACTCCCAAAATCTCTTTAGTAGTAAATATACGATTGATGAATTGGGACAAAAGCTAATCCCTTTTCAAAATTGGAAACCATTTCCAAGCATTACAGACCGGGAAGGTTGGCAAAAAGCTGATCAGAAAATGCTAAATGCTATTTTTAATGAAGCCGAAAAAATGCTAAGTTATGAATGGCCATCCCTCTCAGCTACAACTACATTGCTCTTTATTAGAAATGGCGACCGCGATGAATACGAAAATATTTTTTTTAAAAAACGTAGTGTACTGGCCACGCTGGTTTTAGCCGAAGCCTACGAGAATAATGGCAGATTTACAGATCAGATAATCAATGGTATCTGGTCCATTTGCGAAGAGTCATATTGGGGCGTGCCAGCCCATTTAGATCAGTGGCATGCAGGTGCAGGATTGCCAGATGTTTCTGATCCATATGTCGATCTGTTTGCTGCAGAAACCGCTTCGTTATTATCGTGGATTGATTACATTATGAAAGAGAAACTCGATTCAATTTCTCTGCAAATACGAAAACGCATTTATCTGGAAACTAACAGGCGAGTTTTTACTCCGGTTATGACCAACGATCACCCATGGATGGGATTCGAAAATACTAAACGAAGACCCAATAACTGGAATCCATGGATTTGTTCCAATTGGCTGTGCGCCGCATTATTGCTTGAAAATAACAGTGAGCGTCGTATTGCTATGGTTGAAAAAATTCTTAAAGTACTTGACCAGTTTTTAAACCCGTATCCGGCTGATGGCGGTTGCGACGAAGGACCCGGTTACTGGAATGGTGCAGGAGCATCGTTGTTCGATAATATTTCCATGCTGAATCTGGCCTCAAATAATGCGTTCGGCTATATTTTGGATAACGAAAAGATCAAAAATATTGGCAAGTTTGTTTATCGTGCCCAAATTGGCAATAAATATTTTCTAAATTTCGCAGATGCAAGTCCCAAACCAAGTATGAATGGCTGCTTAATCTGGAGATATGGCAAAGCTATAAACGATAAAGATATGCAACAATTCGGAGCATTCTTTAGGAAAGGGGCGGAGGGTAAACTAGGCTCTGGAATGTTTTTTAGGATATTATTCGAATTATTTATACGTGATGAGTTTAACTTAACTCCCCAAGCAATGCCTTTACCAAAAGAGGTTTGGTTTCCTGATATTCAGGTAATGGTTGCACGCGATAAAGAAGGCTCAACTGATGGTTTTTTTGTGGGAGCCAAAGGCGGAAATAATGATGAAAGCCATAATCACAACGATGTGGGCAATTTTGTGGTATATTACAATGGTTTGCCTTTACTGATTGATGTAGGTAGTGGAACCTATACCGCTCGAACTTTCAGTGATCAGCGTTATGA
>CAZHKI010000207.1:1631-4396 GCA_964533365.1 uncultured Maribellus sp.
ACAATTTGCCAACAATAAACGGAAAAACCCAAATGCCAGGCCCTGATTTTAAAGCAGAAGATGTATCGTACGCGAGTGATCAAAACTTTGCTCAGCTTTCGTTGAATATTGCAAACTGCTACCCTGATGATGCAGGAATTGACAAATGGCAGCGAACAATAAAACTAAACAGGGGAAAAAACGTTGAAGTTTTAGAAGATGTTAAACTACATAATCCCGGGAAATTTTTTGAAACACTAATGACTTGTTATCCTGTAGAAATTGTAGCACCGGGGAAACTGATTATTCACTACGCCCCTCCAGGCGAAAAATCCGTCGATTTTACATTAAGATACAATGCTTCACAATTTCAGGTCAGTATTGAAAAAATTGAATCAAGCTGTGTTGAGGACAAAAGCGTACTGAAAGTTTGGAAGAACAGTATTTACCGCGTAAACTTTAAAACAGCGAAGGAAAAAACAAGTGGTAAATATCTATTCCAAATTTTAACGGAGGAATAGGTACAAATTTATTTCCTGTATTAATTGACGAGTGGTATGTCATTCATCAAACGTCGGTAATCAGAAAACGTAAAAGATCTGTATTAAGATTGAGGAATGTATTTGTTTGCCAATATAAAAGGGAAATATCCCCGGCATGGGCAAAAAAACACAAGATTCGAACTGAGGAGTTAAAAAATTAGGCCACATTCTACACATTTTTGTCCATAAACCTGAATATCGCGGGTTCAATAAGTTCAAATTAATTTTAAGTTTAAATTATATTTTTAAGTTCTATGAATTCCAACAAAAAAATTGTAATGACTGCTTTTCTTGTTTGGTTCCTGTCCATTTGTATGAATTTCATGGGAGCCTCATCTAATTCTTCATCGCCCAAAGACCTGGAGCATCATACCGTTTTCAAAAGTGGTGATGAGGGTCATCACACTTATCGCATCCCTTCTGTGATACGGGCAAAAGACGGCACGCTTATCGCATTTGCCGAGGGGCGTCGTGATAATAAAAAAGATCCGGGGCATGGCCAAATTAACCTGGTTTATAAATCAAGTCATGACGGAGGACGTACCTGGTCATCACTTCATATTCTGGAAAAGCCAAAGGAAGGTGGATGTGCTTCAAATCCGACCGCAGTTCTGGACAACAAGAGTGGCCGCATTATAATAATTTATCCTTTATGGGAACCTGGTGTTATTGGTAGACGTAGCCGCCCGGGAACAACCGACAATCGTGTGATGATGCGATTCAGCGATGATAACGGCAAAAGCTGGTCGGATGCTGAAGATATTACCAAACAGGCACGTTCTGAAGAATGGGGTTACTCTAATTTTGGGCCGGGCCACGGTATTCAAACAGGTACCGGAAGATTAATAATACCTGCATTCGCCAATGCACTCCAATTACAGGATGATGATCCTCAAAAAAGAGCAGCTTTCGCGTTATATAGCGACGACGGTGGTAAAACTTGGCAAAGGGGTCAACAGATAGATGTAAATACCAACGAAAACCAGATTGTTGAGCTCTCTGATGGCCGGTTAATGATCGATGCCCGTCAAAGCAGTTCGGTCTACCCTGCAAGATGGACGGCTGTAAGTAATGATGGAGGACAGACCTGGAGCAAACCTGAACAAGGACAGGTTTGTGCGCAGATATGTGCCGGCCTGTTAAGTTATCCCTTAAAAGGCAAGAGTTCCAACAGTCTGCTGATTTGGTCGGGTATCAAAGGTCCAAAGAGAACGAATTTGATTTTGAGACTTAGTTATGATCAGGGAAAAACATTCCCGATTGAGATGCTCATCGGACCTGGTCCTGCCGGATATTCAGACCTGACGTTGTTTGGAAACGGAGATGTGGGCATGTTGTGGGAAAACGGGAAAGAAAGTATGTCGGAAAAAATCCTTTTTACACGGATTCCGCAGAAAATTGTCATGAACATGTATCAAATATCCACCCTGAACAGGGATGTGAATTATACAACGTTTTTCCCGGATGCAATTGAATAAATGATTTATTTTGATTTTTTATGTGCCGGATGGTTATCCCGTTATTTTAAATTTTTTTATATTGAATCTCAGAAAATCAACCTAAATAAATGAAAAAAACCATAGAAATTTTATTATGAAAATTAGCATAGCCGATCTGGAAATTTTTGAAACAGCCAGTTGTACAGTCTGGAATCAATCGATGAACCTAAAAATGACTAAACCGGAATTATCCTTAAAAATCCTTGTTTTTGTTTTTATTACGCTGGTTTCTTTTTCTTTACAAAGCCAGAATATTCCGGAACTGGTAGCCGGCATTCCGGTAAACTACGACGAAACACAAACCGGAGATTACAAACTAACCGATCCTTTGTTGCTTCAAACCGGAGAATCTGTTTCAACAGTGGAATGCTGGTTTAAACAACGCCGCCCGGAAATCATGCGGTTGTACGAAACCGAACAATTCGGAAAATGCCCTGAACGTGTCTCTCGGGACGTTCATGTTTTTGATTCCGGCACACCTGTTTTCGACGGGAAAGCAGTCCGTAAGCAGGTTACCCTGTATTTTACCGGAGATACATCAGCACATAAAGCCGATCTGTTACTCTACCTGCCGGCCAATTCTCAAAAACCGGTGCCGGTATTTCTGATGATCAATTTCTTCCCCAATTCGCTGACGATAAACGATCCGGGAATCAAGGTTGGAACTATGTGGAATCGTGAGGGGAAAAAGGTTTCAGCTTCAGAAGGAAGATTTATAGGATCAACAAGCCCTCCTTTGAATTTA
>CAZHKI010000207.1:4406-7092 GCA_964533365.1 uncultured Maribellus sp.
TTCGATGTGGAAAAGTTTATTTCGCAGGGTATCGGGGTGGCTGCAATTTATTACGGCGACATTGAACCCGATTTTGCAGACGGCATTCAACACGGAATCCGGGGTTATTATCTGAAAGAAGGACAAACCGTGCCTGCACCTGACGAATGGGGCGCCATTTCGGCCTGGGCCTGGGGATTGAGTTATGCAATGGATTATTTGGAAACCGACCCGCAGGTGGACGCCAAAAAAGTTGCGCTGCATGGTGTTTCGCGTCTGGGAAAAACCGTGCTGTGGGCCGGTGCTCTCGATGAACGCTTTGGAATGATAATTGCCAGTTGCTCGGGCGAAGGTGGAGCAGCCCTTTCGATGCGAAACTACGGCGAAACCATCCAGCACATGATTACCCCATCCCGTTACTTTTATCAGTTTTGCGGCAACCGCGCCAAATATGGCGACAACCCGAATACATCGCCCATTGATGCGCACATGCTGATTTCCCTGATTGCCCCGCGCCCGTTGTTGCTGCAAACCGGCGACACCGACGGATGGTCCGATCCAAAAGGTGAATTTCTTGCCGCCGTGGCTGCTGCACCTGTTTATCAATTATTGGGAAAAACTGCATTACAAACCAATGTAATGCCAGCTGCCGGAACTCCCATTCTGAACGATTTGGGATACTACATGCACGCCGGAGGACACGGGACAATGCCAGTGGATTTCGATATTTACCTGGAATTTATGAAAAAACATTTTTTTGAAAAGTAAAATGGCTTCAAATGACTGGTCATGCAACGCAGTCAGGCCATTTATAATAATCTGATAATTATGAGAACGAAAACTTTTATTTCCCTGCTGATTTTCGTGTTGACCGGAATAACCGGTTATGCCCAGCTTCCGCCGGTTTTTGGCACGGAATACAATGGAATCGCCCAAAAGGACGAACTGGCCCGCGTTTATATTTCGCCTTTAAAAGTGATGTGGACTTCGGATACGACCGGAGAACTGGTTAAAAACACCAGCGTGTTGCTGAAACCTGGCAACAGCCAGTCGGACATGAGCCGGCGGACACAGTTTTGCTCCATCAAAAGTTCGGAAACCGACACGTCGTCCATTTTGCTCGATTATGGCAGGGAACTGCACGGCGGGCTGCAACTGGTGATGGGCGGCTCTTCGCGGAGGGAACCTTCGCTGGTACGCATCCGGTTTGGCGAGTCGGTGGGCGAAGCCAACAGTACAACATACAATGCCGACTGGCTTATGGGTTTTTCGACCGACGATCATGCCAAGCGTGACATTGTGATGGAAATACCCCGTTCCGGGTTAATCGAAATCGGGAATACCGGGTTCCGGTTTGTACGTATCGACCTGCTTCAGCCCAACACCACCATAAACCTGAAAGAGGCCCGGGCTATCCTGCGCTTTCGCGATGTTCCGTACCTGGGCTCGTTTCGGAGCAGTAATCCGCGGCTCGATTCCATCTGGATAACCGGTGCCTATACCACCCATCTGAACATGCAGGAATTCCTCTGGGACGGCATCAAGCGCGACCGGCTGGTGTGGCTGGGCGATTTTCACCCGGAATTAAAAACCATTACCAAAGTTTTTGGTTACAACGATGTGGTTCCCCGAAGCCTTGATCTGGCCTGCGAACAATATCCGCTGCCCGACTGGATGAACGGGATGAGTTCTTATTCGATGTGGTATCTGATCATTCATCACGACTGGTACATGCAAAATGCCGACATGGATTTTCTGAAAAAACACCGGAATTACATTGTCGGATTGATCGATTTGATCAACTCAAAAATTGCAGACGATGGAACCGAAACACTCAGTCCCTTCCGTTTTCTCGACTGGCCCTCATCGCCCAATAAAGAGGGCGTGGAAGCCGGTTACCGGGCTTTGCTGTTATGGGCATTGAAAGATGCAAAGATACTTTGCGAAATTCTTGATGAAAAGGAATCGGCTAAAACCTGTATTTCGGCCATTGAAAAACTTAACCGGAAAATACATGGGCACCATAATTTGAAACAGGCTGCCGCATTGATGGCAGTGGCCGGGTTGATGGATCCGGTAAAAGCCTGTAACGAAGTGGTTGCCGTTGATGGCGCCAAACGTTTTTCAACTTTCTACGGGCTTTACATGCTCGACGCCCTTTCGATGGCCGGAATGCACGACCAGGCGCTGAAAATTGCCAGCGATTACTGGGGCGGAATGCTCGACATGGGCGCCACCACTTTCTGGGAAGATTTTAATGTGGAATGGATGGAAAATTCGGCCCGGCTCGATGAGTTTACGCCGGAAGGGAAAAACGACATTCACGGTTCATTTGGCGATTATTGTTACCCCAGCTTCCGTCACAGCTTTTGTCATGGGTGGGCATCGGGAGTTACGGCCTGGTTAACCGAAAATGTGCTGGGAATAACTGTATCGGAACCGGGCTGCAAAACTTTGAAAATTGAGCCTCACCTTGGAAACCTCGAATGGGTGGAAGGAAGTTTTCCCACGCCACTGGGGGTGGTGAAGGTTAAACACACCAAACAATCTGATGGCAAAATTAAAACTGAAGTGGATGCTCCGGATGGGATAAAAATTACCGGATTAAACCATTGATGATAAACATGCAGGGGCGCTGTTCACAGCGACCCTGCATGTTTAAAGTATTTATTGTATTTCTTTTAATTCCTGAACAGCCCACAAATTT
>CAZHKI010000208.1:0-7075 GCA_964533365.1 uncultured Maribellus sp.
TGTTTATTTTTCTTTTATCTTCACACAAAAGTGTTCTTTCCATGCCGTATTGGGTTGGAAAGAACACTTATTATGTTGTGTTATTAAAAAAATCATCCAGCGGATTTTTTATTGCACTGATATTCGAATTACTGACATGCGTATATATTTCTGTGGTTTTGCTCGACGAATGGCCAAGCAACTCCTGGATGAAACGCAAGTCGGTGCCCTGCTCAAGCAAATGAGTGGCAAATGAGTGCCTTAACATGTGGGGCGTTACGGTTCTTTTAATACCAGCTTTCCGCGCCGCATTTTTTAAAATGCTGGCAATGCTGGTTGCACTGTACTGGCTGCCTGCAACCTGCCCCTCAAACAACCATACCCGCGGCCTGTATTGTTTATAATATTTTCGCAACTCTTCCAGCAATGAATCCGAAAGCAGTGTGTACCGATCTTTATTGCCTTTCGATTGTTTTATATGGACCTGTTTCCGATCCGATAAAATGTCTGTGATTCTTAAGTTAATCAGTTCGCTTCTTCTTAACCCGGCCGAATAAATTAATGCCAAAATGCATTTGTGTTTCAGGTTGCCGGTATTTTTAAGAAGTTGCATAACTTCATTTTTGCTCATCACTTTGGGTAATCCCGATATTTTTAAAGGGCGTTCCAGTTTGTAGTACAATTTTTCACGACCCAGTAGCTTTTCATAATAAAATTTGATGCTGTTAATGCGTTGGTTTTGTTCGCTCGGCGAAATGCTGCATTCATTAACAAGGTACAATATATAACCATTGATTTCATCAATATTCAGCATTTCGATATCTTTCCCCTGAAAATAATGCAGGAAATCTTTAATATAAGCCGAATATGTTTTTATGGTACTTTCGCTGTATCGTTTTTGTTTCAGCATTTCCAAATATCCAGCAGGTAGCGAAATGGCCGGCCGGTGCGAATAGTCCTGCTTTATGCGGGATGCTTGGGGGGCTGCCTGAAACTTTTTAAATCCCGAATAATCGATGAAGGCTAAATCTTTAAAATCCTCAAAAAACTGGTGCAGGTTAAAGTTATCCGGAGTAATATACCAGCAACCTTGCGTCTGGCTCCACCGGGCCGAAGTTTTTTGTTTTATCCTTTCGGCGATTTCCCGGTTAAAACCGAAACGCACCCATACTACGGGCTGCTGCCGGTGTTCTCCGTGTTCAATCTTTATTTTAGGTTGCTCTGTCAAAGCTGTTTGGTTTGTTTCGCTGCCTAAATGTAATCATAATTACAAGCCGTTATTCCTGTTGCGCTGTTTTTTTTGTTCATCAGGCAGACCGTTTTCCTGTAAAATGAGTTCAGTAGTTTTTCAGTTGCCAAAAATAGTGACAGGAGTCACTTCGGAGTTCGTCAATCGCAGTATCATTTTACTTTGTTTTACCTCAAATGAACAATGTTTTGACTGAAAATAAATATGTTACACCTTGAAAATGACCATGTTCTACCTGAAACGGTTTATGTTTCACTTAAAACTGACATTGGTTCACTTTAATTCAATACTGTCCGGTTAATTTTGAAAAGATTCCTTGCTACGTTGCAGAATGACGGACTTTTAATGATGTTCTCCCAAAATATTAAGTGCTGATTATCATTTCGTCTCGCCTCAAACGAGAGAGAAATCTCAATCTGAAACATTTTAAAAGAAGTTTACCGGACAACAGTGACTTTAATTGATTTATGTTTTATTTCAAATGGTTATTGTTCCATTTGCATGCAGCTTACAGTAATTATTTTCAGTTCACCGGCATTTAAAATCAAAATCGCTGGTTTTGATGGCCTCCATTAACCGAAGTTCCATTTCTTCCACTTCGGCTTTGGTGATGGTTGGACCGGAGTTGGTCATTTCCAAACCTTCCCGATCTTTCGTTGCACTTTCGTGGTGTAAATCGTAGTCGGTACGCGGTTCGCCGGCAGTTTTAAAACGATGTTCCGGATTCGTGTTTCATTTTTAATGTGTCTGTCCTGCAATTCATTTAAACCGGCCCCGTGTTGCACGCTTGGCACAACCGGGCGCCGATTGTTTTTATTGAAATGATTCGTTACTCACTCCAGATTCCGTTTTTAAACAACTGGAACCATTTTTCAATGTTCGTTTCGTTGTAAAGGTTCAGTTTCCTGAAAATTTCCCGTGCAAATTCAATCGGGGCAACGCCATTGGCCGTAATCAGGTTCTGGTCGGTTACGGCAAGGGAGTTAATATAATGCTGTTCTCCTGAATAAAGAGGGGCAACCGCCTTCAGGTAGTACAAATCGTTGCTGGTGTGTTTCAACGTATTCAGGAATCCGTTATTGCCCAGATAGGCGGTTGCAGCACAAATGGCCGCAACCGTTTTTCCATTGTCAAAAACTGATTTTACAAACGTGTTAATGAAATCATTTTCACCTTTTTCCCAGGCTGTGCCTCCCGGTAAGATCAGCATCTCCACGTCGCCGGGATGAATTGCCGTCAGCGAGGTTTCGGGCGAAACGTGCAGCCCGCCCATCGATGAAACCGGCTTGCCGTCCTTCGAAAAGTAAACAATCTGGAAATCGCTGCTTTTCCTGATTTCCGGCGTGAGAAAGGCAATTTCCCAGTCGGAAAATCCATCGAATAAAAAAATAAATATTTTCTTCATTGGTTTTGATTTTTTTGTGCAAAAGTGGTTCTGGAAATCATCCAATTCCTGGATTTTAATCATTTCCGGTGTTCGTTTTGCTCCAGTTTTTTTTATAATTCTTCAACATTTTCCCAAAGTTCTTCTCTTTTTTTCGTCGTTCAGCAACCGATGATTCAAAGAAAGCTTTTTCTTTCTCCATTTTCAGGTAATTATCGTAGGAACGTTTATCGATAATCCCTTTTTCAACCGCCTCCAGAACTGCGCAACCTGCTTCGCGGGTGTGCGTACAGTTTTTGAACCGGCAATGTTGCGAGAAGCCCGATATTTGGTCGAAAGTGGTTTCCAGCCCGGAGGCTGTATCCACAATTCCAACCTCTCTCATTCCCGGATTATCAATCAGTATCCCGCCATTCTCCAATACAAATAACTCGCGGTGACTGGTGATGTGCCGGCCTTTGTTGTTACTTTGGCTGATGGCGTCGGTCCGCATAATATTTCTGCCCGAAAGATTATTCAGCAGGGTTGATTTCCCAACTCCTGAAGAACCAAGCATGCAATACGTTTTGCCTTTTTCAAATATCTGTTTCAGCGCTTCATATCCTTCCTGCGTTTCGTTGCTGATGGCAAAAACCGGAATGTTATGAATTCGTTGCTGAATTTGACGTATCATTACAGCTTTTGATGGTTCATCAATCAAATCGGTTTTCGTCAGCACAATAACCGGCTGAACACCGGCTGAGTTGCAAATGGCCAGGTATCGTTCCAGCCTGTTGATGTTGAAATCCCTGTCAAGGGCCTGCACCAAAAAGGCAACATCAATATTGGCTGCAATAATCTGGATTTCTCCGGCCTGGCCAACTGCCTGTCTCGAAATCATGGAAAACCTTGGCAATACTCTGTGAATGATTGAAGAACCGGAGTCGTAGTTTGTTACTGCAACCCAGTCGCCCACGGCAGGGAAATCTTCCCGGCTTTTTGCCGAATACCGCAAATTGCCCGTAATTTCGGCTTCGAACTCGCCATTTTCGGTTATAACTTTATACCTTTCCCGGTGTTCTGTAATAACCCTGCCCATCTCAAAATCGCCCAGGTGGTTTTCAATCCGGTACTTTTCAAGTTGTTCGTTATATCCTAAATCTTTTAATTCTATCGATGTCATTTTTTCAAAGTTTCTGAATATTCATAGTATAAAAAACCAATGTGTAACTGGTTGTGAATTTGCCTTTTTGTGTTAAATCTATCTGAGTTTGTCAGGAACAGAAAATTCACTGAAAGTTCAAAATATATGAAACCACAAAAGGTGAAAATTTTATTAAATAAGTAAATACAAAATTTCTTCGGATGATTATCCGAAGAAAAGGTACAGTCATAAAATGATGACTGTCAGTTAAACAATATCCAAAAACAAAGTTGTTCTGTACATAAATCTTAATCGGATCGTATTTTCAGATCGGTATCAAAAGTACAATTATTTTGTATTGCCTGACGAGTTTCTATTGTTTTTCATTGATGTCCGGTTAATTTGGTGAGATTCCTCTCTCGCCTGAAGCGAGACGGAATGACAGGTTTGTGGATTTTTTTGTGTTATAGAGAGGTGGTTTTGCAACAGCGTCGCAAAACCACCTCTCTATAACACCCATTACAATCTAACTTGCTGTCATTCTGAACGAAATGAAATGAAGTGAAGAATCTCATCCCGAAAATGCTTTTTACACGGACATCAGTGATTGTTTTTGTTCCATAAAATGCTTCAGGTATTTTCCGGTGTGTGACCGGCTGCACTGAATTAAGTTTTCGGGCAGTCCTTCAAAAAGCAGTTCGCCACCGGCTATCCCGTTTTCAGGTCCCATATCGATAATCCAGTCAGCATATTTGATGATGTCGAGGTTGTGTTCGATAATAATTACGGTATTGTTGTTGGCCACCAGCGATTTCACGATTTTGTAAAAGTTGTCGATGTCCGACATGTGCAAGCCGGTTGTGGGTTCGTCCATAATATAAATGTTGCCCTCCTTTTTCAGTTCGGTGGCAATTTTCAGTCGTTGCGATTCGCCTCCCGACAACGAACTTAACGACTGACCCAGTTTCAGATAGCCTAATCCAACCTGCTGTAAGAGTTCCAGATGCTTTCGTATTTTGGGTACTTTGAAAAACTCACAGGCCTGGTTTACCGTCATGTCTAAAACTTCGGCAATGCTTTTACCCTGGTATTTCAACTCAAGCACCTCGGCGTGGTAACGTTTGCCTTCACACTCGTCGCAAAGGGTTTTTACCGAATCGAGAAAATGAAGTTCGAAGGTAACCACGCCCTGACCGTTGCATTTGGGGCAGGCGCCTTTCGAGTTAAAACTGAACAGCGACGCCTCGCTTTTTGTGGCTGCTGCAAACTCTTTCCTGATAAAGTCGAACACGCCAATAAAAGTAGCCGCGTTGGCGCGCGACGATTTGCCAATGGGCGACTGGTCAATGACCACCGCCTCGGGATGTTGTTTGGCAAAACACTGGTGAATGAGGCTGCTTTTTCCGCTTCCTGCAACGCCTGTCACACAGGTAAGCACACCTTTGGGAATTTTTACCGACACATTTTTCAGGTTGTTGGCCGTGGCATTTTTGATCTCGAAAAACGAGGTGGCTGCCTTTCTCCTGAATACCGGATTTTCTTTCCGGTGAAGGTATTCGGCAGTAATACTATCGGTATCAGCCAAACCCGAGGGCTCGCCATTGTAAACCACTTTTCCTCCAAATTTGCCGGCACGCGGCCCCATGTCAACAATCCACCCGGCAGCGCGGATGATGTCGGGGTCGTGCTCGACTACAAACACCGAGTTCCCACGTTCTTTTAGGCGAAACAGGATGTTCAGCAGGTTTTCGGTGTCGCGGGGGTGCAGCCCGATGGATGGTTCATCGAGCACATAAAGCATATCCACCAGGTTGCAGTCCATTTGCCGGGCCATTTTCACCCGTTGCGATTCGCCGCCCGAAAGTGTTCCCACCGAACGATCGAGCGAAAGATAACCTACTCCGATTTCGATGAGTTGCTGCAGCAGAAATTGTGCTTTACGCAAAACCGGCCGCGAAATATCATCGTCAATAGCCTGTATAAAAGGCAGTAAATCGAACAGTTCCATGCTGCACACGTCGGCCATGTTCAGCCCGTTGATGCGTACGTTGCGGGCACGTTCGTTCAACCGGGTACCACCGCACATGCTGCACAACTGGTAGTTGAAGAATCGGGTGTAGGCATTCTTTTCATCTTCCGATGTTTCGTCGTCGGCACGGGTCGAAACGGCTTTTTCGAGTTTGCGCGCGATGCCTTCAAAATTCCGGTTGAACGACAGTTTTTCCTTTGCGTTTTCAATGGCAAAAGGTTCGGAATAAAGGAGCAAATCAAGCTCTTCGTCAGTAAAATCTTTTAGTGGTTTGCCGGCATTTACAACGCCAAGGTTCACCAACTCTTTCCACATAAATGTGCCCGGTTTATAGTGCGGGTGCAGGATGGCGCCATCGCGGATGGACAGTTCCCTGTCTAAAAACAAATCGAGGTCGATTTTGATTTGCTTGCCCAGCCCGTTGCAGTGCGGGCACATGCCCTCGGGGTGGTTGAAGGAGAAAAAGAACGAAGGCCCGATGAACGGTTTGCCGATGCGTGAAAAGAGCAAACGCAGGTAAGTATTGATTTCGGTGGCCGTTCCCACTGTACTGCGCAGATTGTTGCCCATGCGTTTCTGGTCGATGACAATGGCGGTTGAAAGGTTCAGGATATCGTCAACATCGGGACGCGACAGTTTGGGCATGCGGGTGCGGGCAAAGGTCGAAAAGGTTTCGATGAGCTGCCGTTGCGCTTCGGTGTAGATGGTGTCGAACAGCAACGACGATTTGCCCGAGCCCGATATTTTGCAGGTTGTTGGTGTGGGCGTTTTTTACAATAATATGGTCTTTGTTCATGGTTTTATATTTTTATCCGCTTCGCGCTTTTCAATGCGAAAATTACTGAAATAATGGATGTGATGGCCGTAATTATCAAGCCCAGAAAGAAAAACTTTGCCGGCGATGTTCCGGCCAGTAAATAGCGGTTCCCTTCTAAAATGTAAGTTACCGGGTTTGCCCACGATACAGTCAGCAGCCATTTCGAAGTTATAAGTTCGCGGGGTAAAAAGGTGGTGCTTAAAAAGAGGAGCGGAAAAACAGCATTGGTCACAATGGCGGCGCTTTGGTGTTGGCCGGTGCGCAGCATAATTCCTGCCGAAAAACCGCACAAGGTAAGCGACCACAGCAATGAAAGCAACAAAATGCCCAACACCGAGAGCAACCCGAACTGAAAACTTACGCCAAAAAGTGCGGCAATGGCAACCAGTAACACCGTAAAAAACAGCGACGAGAGTGTGTCGGCCAGCATGGGGGCAACAACCAAAATCCAGCGGGGCGCCGGGCTCAGGTACAGCCGGCGGAAATAGCCCGAT
>CAZHKI010000209.1:0-7050 GCA_964533365.1 uncultured Maribellus sp.
TTACCTCTATCCGGAAGGGGCAAAAGAAATTGTTCCCATCCTGCTGAACGACCCCGACGATTTGGTCAGGGCCGAAGCTCAAACTGCTTACGTGAGGATACACCCGGAACAACCCTTTGATTTTTTACGATCACTGCAAAAACCGTTTACCCGCTGGACCCAGATTTCAGCCTTTTACCTGTTCAGGTTGCATCAGCTTCCGGTTCCCTTATTTGTTAAATATCTTGATTCGCCCAACACCAACGTTCGCAACTTCTCGCTGCGGATGATTACCTTTTTTCAACAACTCGAAAATGTACCTGAGATTCTGAAGATGCTTGAAAGTAAAGCTGAATCTACCCGTTTTCTTGCCATCAGGGCGGTTAACGATCTCCGGTTATACGACGGGAAAGTATTACTAAAAAAAATGTATCCGGCAGAAACAGAAAAGAACAAAACTGAAATTTTGAAGGCATTTAAAAATATTGGGAATGAAGAAGATTTTCAATTTCTGAAGAGTGTACTCCTTTCGCATAACGTTTCATTAAAAACAGAAGCATGCCGGGCGCTATATTTCATGGGGGCAGAGGGAAAAGAAAAACTGATGGAAATCAACCGGGAAATGAACCAGGAGCTTGATTTATTTATTGCTCACGTTAATGACCAACGAAACTGATGTAAAATGGAAAATACCATAATAAAAAACATATTCGAATCCTTTTTCTTGGTTTATGCCATCACCATCATTTCTGCCTATTTTATCCTTGCCTTTATATCGGTAAAAGAGTTGCTCAGGAATTACCATGCCGCCAAAATAACCAACTACGATGCCATCCTGTCGTCGCCGTTTGCCCCACTCATTACAGTTATAGCGCCAGCTTACAACGAATCGCTCACCATTGTTGAAAATATCAAGGCGCTGCTGGGGCTTTATTATCCCAGTTTCGAAATTATCATTGTCAACGACGGCAGTAAAGACAACACCCTGCAAAAAACCATCGACGCCTACGATCTGGAAAAAGTTCCGTATTCCATAGATTATAAAATACCCTGCCAGGAAATTTTGGGTATTTACAAATCGAAACGAAAAGCTTACAGCAATTTAACAGTCATCGACAAACGAAACGGAGGAAAAGCCGATGCATTGAATTCAGGCATCAACATTGCCAAAGGCGACTATTTTATCTCTATCGATGTGGATTCGATCATCGATCCGCATGCGCTGAACAAACTTATAAAACCATTTTTTGAGGAAACCGACCAGAAAGTAATTGCAGTTGGAGGTGTCATTCAAATTGCCAACGACTGTAAAATTGAAGATGGCCAAATGGTGGAGGTTGATGTTCCGCATAAATTTCTGCCCAAATGCCAGGTGGTGGAATACAACCGTTCATTTCTGCTGGGACGGATGGCCTGGAGCCGGTTGGACGGACTTCTGCTGATTTCGGGCGCCCTGGGACTTTTCGACAAGGAAGTGGTGATTGCCTGTGGCGGATATTACACCAAAACCGTTGGCGAAGATATGGAACTGGTAGTGCGGATGCGCGAATACATGGCCAACCAGAAATTGAAATACAAAGTCATTTATATTTCCGATCCGCTTTGCTGGACCGAAGCGCCCTCAAGTCTTAAAATACTGGGCAGACAACGCAACCGCTGGACCCGCGGAACCATCGACACCATATTTCTGCACCGAAAAATTTTCTTCAATCCAAAATATGGATTTATGGGAATGGTTTCGCATCCTTACTGGGTGTTTTTTGAATGGCTCGCCCCGGTTATCGAGGTTTTTGGGATACTCTATTTTATCATCATTGCTATACTGGGCGAACCCAACTGGCCATACTTTATGGTCATGATTTGTTTTGTCTATTTCTTTGCCATCACATTTTCAATTTATGCCATTCTCTTTGATCATCTGGTTTATCATCGGTATAAAAAACGAAAAATGATCATAAAACTGATCCTTACAGCTTGGATTGAACCTATCCTTTATCATCCCCTGGTGGTTTACTGGGGAATTCGCGGCAATATTGATTATTTTATACGAAGAAAAAAAACATGGGGGAAAATGACCCGAACGGGCTTTGCCAAACCAAATGGATAGTTTTTCACGAAAACCAATATATGACATGCAAAAGAATTGGTCAAAAAATATTTCTGTAATCGCAGCCTTTATCCTGATTAATGGATTTTCAGTTTCGGCATTTTCACAAACTCTGGAAGAAGCCCGTCAGGTATTTTCTAGTGGTGATCCCGAAAAGGCGCGCCAAATTTGCCGTTCTGTTCTTACTGATGGGTACGATCCCGACGTGGCAGTTTACCTGGGAAGGACCTACGCCTGGGAAAACCGTTTCGATTCGGCCAGAGTTGTCATCAGCGAGGTTTTTCAGCGCTTTCCCGAATATCCCGATGCTCTTGACGCCTTGGCCGACGTGGAATACTGGTCGGGTAATCCCGTAAAAGCCGTTGGATATTGCGACCGCGCCATAAAAAAGGATATAAATTCAGCATATTTTCATCTGAAAAAGGCAGAAATCCTGCACAAAAGCGGGATGACCGAAAAATCGGTTGTCACGCTGGAAGAGTTTCTGAAAAAAAATCCGAAAAACGAGGCTGCTGCTGAAAAGCTTAAGGAATACCGCCAGGATTTTATGAAAAATGAAGTCCGGCTGATTTACACCATCGATCTTTTTGACGAAGCTTTTGATCGCGATCCGTGGCAAATACAGGCCTGGTCGTATGAAAGAAAAACAAAAGCCGGCCCTGTGATTGCGCGGATTAATTATGCCAACCGTTTTGAAAAAACCGGTTTTCAGATCGAAGCGGACGCTTATCCCCGGCTGAACGGGAACAATTATCTCTACATCAATTACGGATTTTCGCAAAGCTCCGTTTTTCCTGTCCACCGGGGCGGGTTGGAATGGTACCACAATTTCAGAAACGGGTTTGAAGGGTCAGCCGGGATGAGGCTCCTGAATTTTGATCCTTCGAATGTTGAAATTTATACGGCTTCGCTGGGAAAATATACTGGCAACTACTGGCTTTCGCTGCGTTCGTTTGTTACGCCCGAAACCGAAAAAACATCAGTCACGGGTGTCCTGCTGGTCAGGCGCTATTTTTCCAGATCGAAAAACTATGCCGGGCTCAAACTGGGCTATGGAAATTCACCCGATGAACTCAGGAATTTAATCGATTCATCCCAAAAATTAAGTTTGAAAACCCAGTGGCTCCGTCTGGAATTTAACCACATTTTCGCACATACCTGGAGTTTTGGTGCAGGTGCAACGCTGGGCAGGGAAGAACGTTTGCCTGAAACATTCTCGGGCTACTATTCGTTCGAATTCAGTCTTTCAAAAATGTTTTAGACTGAGTAGTCAGAAGGAACAAGAAATTTCTCTATGCAATTTTTCTTTCCTTTTTGATGTTTTCGTAGGCCAGGTTCACCTTCTGGAATTTCTCGTTGGCTGCTTTCTGGAAATCCTCGCCCAGATGGCTTACTTTATCAGGGTGATATTTCATGGCCATGCGGCGGTAAGCTTTCTTCAGTTCTTCGTCTGTTGCAGTAGGTTCAATTTCCAGAATTTTGTAATCGGCGCCGGTGTTAGGAATGAACATAGCCTGGATGGATTCGAAGTCGCTGTCGCTGATGCCCATTTGTAAGCTGATTTGGGCTATCATTTGCTTTTCAGCCTGACTGATCTCACTGTCGGCTTGCGCAATCCCATACAGAAAGTGTAGAAGCTGCAGGCGGGCCGAGTAATTCATGTTTTGCTGAATCTGGCGGCAAACTTCATTTACCGGAATGGTTTGCTTCAGCAAATCACGCAGTAATTTTACTGCTTCGGCAGCCGAAGGTTCCCCGAAATTCTGTACCATAAATTTTTTCACATAGTCGAGTTCCGATTTCAAAATTTTTCCGTCGGCTTTCATCACAGCGGCTATCAGTACCATCAGGCTCATCACATATCCACCGGTTGTGGTGCGCCCCGGATAACCTGTGGTTTCACCGGCAAAGATCGGCCTTCCTTCAGTTCCGTTCCCCTGGCCGCCATCGAAAAGGGAACCCACCACGAACCCAAAAATAGCGCCAATCGGGCCACCCACGGCCCATCCCAGTCCTCCGCCAATCCATTTACCAAATTTTGCCATATTTCTTTAAATTTTTGTCAATCTGAATAATTTGTGGAATTATCAGGTGCTGATTATCGTTTTTTAATTCGAAGCTGGCCAGTAACCTTTTTTCTTCATCATTCCATTGTTTGGCCATCCTCTCCCTGACTTCTTCGTCTGTAACTCCATTTCGTCTGACTACTCTTTCAACCCGCTGTTTTTCGGGGGCAGTAACCAGAATGGTAAAATCCATCATTTTATAAAAACCGGTTTCAAACAAAATGGCAGCTTCGTGAATCACATATGGTGTCCCCTGCATTTCGGCCCACTTTCTGAATTCGTTTCTTACCACCGGATGAACCAGTTGGTTTATTTTTTCGAGGTAAAACTCGTTGTTGAAAATAATGGCAGCAAGTTTTTTTCGGTCAACGCCGCTTTCTGCCCTGTATATATCTTTTCCAAAAAGATGAATGAGCCCGTTGATGATATCCGGATGATGATCGGTGAGTTGCCGGGCAACCTGGTCGGCTTCGAAAACCGGCGCTCCCAGTAGCCTGAAAACCTGGCAAACGGTTGATTTCCCGCTCCCGATTCCACCGGTTATTCCAACACTAATGCTCATATTGTTTCGGGTTTTGGTTTATTCATTTTCTGTCAGGAATTCAACCGATTGAGGGGTAATCCGCAGAACCTGGATGTAGGAAGGCTGCTTATCGAACTGAACTTCAAGACTTTCGCTGCCAGATGTCCGGTAGTCGAAGTCAACAAATGCATGGAAATGTTCTGGCCTGATATTTTCGTATTCGCTTAGTCCTACCATAAAAGTAACAGTGATTTCGGAAGGGAAAAGTTTAACTTTTATCCCTTCGGGTTTGTTTTTCAACTGAACCGGTATTTTCACCTCTTTTTCGGTAAATTTTTCAACCGGGAATTTCAATGTTACTTTTCCCGGATTTACTTCTGCTTTTGCAGGATAAACCAGCGGAACGACTTTTTCAAAGCTTTTTTCCACCTTTTCAAACGATTTGTATTCCGTTTTTAAACTGAAAATGGTGTCGACAACTGAGGCCGGCCCGGTAATGAGTACCTGTTTCGGGATTACTGAAACAGGTTCTTTCAGGTTGAACTGTGGATTAAATTCAATTTTAATATCAGGCTGGATGTTAACCGTTTTTGTTATTAAACTATCCAGTTTGAAAACCAGTACTTCGGGTTTGATTTCGGTAATGGAAATTTCCTTGCTCACCTGGTTAGAAAGTGTATTGAGCAGGGTGGCAGTATAAAGGGTGTAATTCCCGTTAACCGGTTCAAGGTTACTGGTCAGGGTGGTCAGGTTCAGCAAAATGGGCGAAAAGGAAAAACTTAATTTGTGCCGGAGCAGAATGAACCCGTGGGCTTCCACTTTCATCTCGAGCCGGGATGGCAGTGACGTTGACAGAAACTGATTCTTGGGTGGATTGACATATTTTACTGGGTAACTGACGTAGGTCGAATACTCTTTGCTGAGGGCATTTAAAAACCATAAAATGGTGGCTATCAGCAGACAAATCATAAAAATAATGATCTGCCTTTCGTTTTTTAGTTTTTCAACCTTCAACGTTTCTGATATATCTGAAAGTTTATTTTTCATAAAGCATATGGCAAAATTAAAGAAATATCACCAAATGCAACATTCGATGGCCGATAATTCTGTTATCGTCTTTTCAGGTAGTGGACTGACGATTGGAAAAATGCAAACCAAGGGAAAAGTATTAGCGAACGATTTCGAATACTTCTTCCCAAGAATTTCTCTGATCATTTACCTGGGTGTTGACAACTGTCAACGTTCATGAAAGGAAAGGAGATGTCGATTACAGCTTGATAAATTCCACCCTTCGGTTGTTGGCTTTTCCCTGGGTGGTTGTATTCGAATCACTGGGTTCGCTTTCCCCTTTTCCGTCGGTTTGCATTCTGGCTGCGTCAATTCCAAAATCGGACGAGAGAGCTTTCTTCACTGCTTCGGCCCTGCTTTTCGAGAGGTTCAGGTTGAGGGTTTCGTCGCCATCGCAGTCGGTATGCCCAACGATTTTTACCGAAACCTGCGCATTTTCTTTTAAAACAGTGGCAATTTCCCTGAGAATCCCGAACGATTCGGGTTTCATCTGGGCAGAACCCGAGTCGAAAAGGATACCCCTTGTAACCAGTTTCCCTTCGGTGAGCAAACGGCTGCGGGTGTCGGGAAGCCCGGCGGCAACTTTAACATTGCCAATCATCACGCCCTGATAAGCACCGAACCTGATTTGGTTATTTTTAAATTTGGTAAGTACTGCCCGCGGAGCATCGACCACTTTGGTTTCGTTCAGATAAACCCGTAACCTTCCCTTTTGTACCCAAATGCTGTAATGTTGTAATGTGTTTTCCGAAGAAAACTGTTCGTGCGGGCCTTCGCCACTTATTATTTCAGCCCCTTCGGTAATGTTGTCCCAGTTTTTCCAGTTCACATTGTCGCTGAGAAAATTGATGAACAGGCCGCCGTCGCCGGGATAGTAGCCGTCTTCCATCGAAGTTTCGGCACGCTGATAAAATTCGAGGCTGAAATCGGCCCCGGTGGTATAAAGGGCATCGAATTCAAAGGTGTAGTTTTCGGGAAGCGGTTCAAAAAAGTCGGGAATATAATACGAGTAGTCGTCCTTCAGTTTAAACCATTTTCCGGCGAATTGGTTGGTGGTTACCACTTCGCCCGAAGCGTCGGTGTTCCAGTTCGATGGAAATTCGCCAATTGCGACATCCGAAAAGTCGTCGTAAAACAATACTTTTTCGCCGGGGATAAAATCAAATTTGGTATAACTTTCAAATCCGGTATTTTGTGCTTTGGTTATAAAAGCCAAACCAATCAGCATAAACATTACGGTCAGGTTCTTTTTCATTTTTTAAAATTTTGGAAGCAATAATAGGATTCCGTTTTAAGAATTCATTGTA
>CAZHKI010000210.1:0-3720 GCA_964533365.1 uncultured Maribellus sp.
TACCGTCTGCCCCAGCGTACGACGTATATCCTTGCCAAAATGCAGGGTAGTGGGATTATATGCTATAAAATTTTCCATAATTGATTGTTTATTGCATTAAACAAAAACAACTACTTTTTGTATAATGCAATAAACGATTCGTTTTTTTAATATTTTTCTAAACAGCTATAAGTCTGACAGATATTTGTCTATAAACGTTTTCAGCGAGCAAACCCTGATATTTTTCTTTATCAGAAAATCATCAGATGAAGGTGTCAGCACAAAATTTACCGGGGCATTCAAATCTTCCATGGCCTGCAGATTTCCGCGGCTGAGTTGCGGCGAATTGGAATATTTGATTTCGGCAGTAGCAATAACAGTCAAACCTTTGGTAAAAACAAGGTCAACTTCGGCTGCGTGATGTGTACGATAAAACATGATTTCAATCCGGTTACTCTTTAACGCGTTTACCTGATTGATTACAAAAGCTTCCCACGAACTTCCAACGATAGGGTTGCCTGACAGTTCAACGAGATTTGATACACCCAGCAAGTGGTGAAGAATACCTGTGTCGGTGAGGTATATTTTAGGCGTTTTCACAATTCTTTTGGAAATGTTCCATGAGAATGGCTGCAAACTTTTCAGCAGAAAAGCTTCCTCCAGAAAATCGACATATTTTTTTAGAGTAGGCGATGTTACACCCAGCGAATTGCCAAGCGCCGATGCATTAAATAACTGGCCGTTTAAATGTGCCATCATGCGCCACAAATTACCGATAACTTTTGGCGAAGCGTTCAATCCCAATTGAATCAAATCGCGGTTAAGATAAGTGCTGATAAAGTTTTCCATCCACCGGTGCGACAAATCATTGTTTTGTGCAAACAGTGCCATAGGAAAACCGCCTTTTATCCACAGGTCGTTTTGCGATACCGAATCAGGAATTTCTGTCAGCCCGATGGGGTGAAGCTGGTGATAGGAAATACGCCCGGCCAGCGATTCAGAAGAATGCCTGATTAGTTCAGGCGAAGCCGAATCCAAAAGTAAAAACCTGCCCGGAACCCTGTTCTGGTCAACCAAAGCACGCAAGAGTGGGTACAGTTCCTTTTTATGTTGAACTTCGTCAATTACCACCAAATAATCAGAATGTTGCGATAAAAACAGTTCTGCATCATTCAATTTAAATAAATCGGATGGTGATTCAAGATCGAGATAAATGGATGGTTTTTGAGTTTCAGCCAAAATTTGTTTGACCAGTGTGGTTTTTCCTACTTGCCGGGGACCGATAATGGAAACAACAGGAAAGAAATCCATCGATTGTTGTATTTCAGTTGTCAATATTCTCTTAATCATTTATTTACATTTGTATTGTACCTGATTTGTTTAAATTTTCATGGTAAATATAAATAATTATCCGTGAAAATTTAAAATAAATATTTAAATTTTCACGGATAAAAACAAATAAAAATAAGATATTCCTGAAACCGAAATCTATTTTCCTATTTTTTCAACTGCGATTTGAATTCTTGCAATGGTTTCATCTTTGCCTAGGATTTCGCAGATTTTAAACAAATCGGGGCCAACATTTCCGCCCACCAGGCAAAGCCGCAGCGGGTTCATAACGGCGCCAAAATTCCAGCCTTTTTCGTTCATGAAATTGGAGAAAGCTTCTTTAATCAGCGATTGTTCCCAGCTTCCAACAGTTTCGAAAACACTGCAGATTTCAGTCAATTGAGCCGGCGTTTCGGACAGCCAGCGTTTCTCGATGGTTTTGGCGTCGTAACTATCGGGGACTGCAAAAAAGAAACTGCTCTGGTTCCAGATTTCGTTCACAAACTGGCATCGTTCTTTTACTTCGGCAATTACTTTACATACGGTGTCATCAGAAACTGAAACACCCTTTTCTTTTAAAACCGGTTTAAACAATTCCGCAAGTTCCTCAATGGTTTTCTGCTGGAAATAATGACGGTTGAACCATTTCGCCTTTTCGGGATCGAACCGCGATCCCGATTTTACCACCCGTTCGAGGCTGAAAATTCCGGCCAGTTCTTCGAGCGAGAAGAACTCCTGTTCCGTTCCGGGGTTCCAGCCCAGCAATGCCAGCAGGTTGATAAATGCTTCGGGGAAGTAGCCGTCTTCTCGGTAACCGTGGAATGTTTCACCCGAGGCCGGGTCGTTCCAAAGCAGCGGGAAAACCGGGAATCCCATTTTGTCGCCGTCGCGTTTGCTGAGTTTTCCTTTGCCAACCGGTTTTAAAATCAGCGGTAAGTGGGCAAATCGCGGACGGCTTTCTTCCCAACCCAGAGCGCGGTACAACAACACGTGCAGCGGCATCGACGAAAGCCACTCTTCGCCGCGGATAACGTGCGAAATTTCCATCAGGTGGTCGTCAACCACGTTGGCCAGATGGTAGGTGGGCATCCCGTCCCATTTGTAAATCACCTTGTCGTCGAGTACCGACGTATTAAATGTGACTTCGCCGCGGATAATATCGTTTTCGGTAACATCTGTATTTTCAGGCATTTTGAAACGAACAACAAAATGTTCGCCCGATTTCAACCGGTTGTCAACCTCCTCTTTCGAGAGGTTCAGCGAGTTGCAAAGTGAGCCGCGGGTTTGAATCCCGTACGAAAAAACCTCACCTTTTTGTTCGGCTTCCAACCGGAGTTTTTCCAGTTCTTCGGGTGTGTCGAATGCATAATACGCCCAGCCCGATTCAAGCAACTGGTCGGCGTATTGTTTGTAAAGTGATTTCCGTTCGCTTTGCCGGTAGGGGCCAAAATTTCCACCAACACCAGGACCTTCGTCGAAACGGAGCCCGCACCAGTTAAGGCTCTCAATAATGTATTCCTCGGCGCCCGGAACAAACCGGTTTTGGTCGGTGTCTTCGATGCGCAGTAAAAAATCGCCGCCATGTTTTTTGGCAAATAAATAGTTAAACAGTGCCGTACGAACACCGCCCATGTGGAGCGGTCCGGTGGGACTGGGGGCAAATCGTACCCGAACTTTCTGATTGCTCATGATCTTCTTTTTGATTTCGGTGCAAAGATAGAAGAAAATGGGTGAATGTGTGACCGAGCTTCAGCAGAATGGAGGATGGAGTATTAAGTATCTGGAAGGCCGGTCATTTTCTTTTTTCAGGCTGTTTTGTATTTCAGAGGTTTAGAAATTTAGTAAAATTCAGCGGAAGAATTGATGCCTTTTGTCACAGTAAAAATCCATCTCTTTTTTTTACTTTGTGTTGAATTTAAAATTTCAGAAGATGTACGGAAAAATGAAACAAGACCTTCAAAACACCCTTGAAGAACTGAAACAACAGGGTTTATATAAAACTGAACGGATTATTACCTCTTCGCAAAGTTCAGAGATTGAAGTGAATGGGAAAACCGTTTTAAATTTTTGTGCCAACAATTATCTCGGTTTGGCCAACCATCCTGAAGTGGTAAAAGCTGCGCAGGATGTAATGAACGACTGGGGCTTCGGATTGTCGTCGGTACGTTTTATCTGCGGCACCCAGCAAATTCATAAAGAGCTGGAGCAAAAAGTTTCAGAATTTTTAGGTACAGAAGATACCATTTTGTACTGTGCCTGTTTCGATGCCAACGGCGGGGTTTTCGAACCGCTGCTGGGTGAAGATTCGGCCATCATTTCCGACGAACTGAACCACGCGTCCATCATCGACGGGGTGCGGCTTTGCAAGGCGCAGCGTTTCCGTTACAAACATTCCGACATGACCGAACTGGA
>CAZHKI010000210.1:3730-7032 GCA_964533365.1 uncultured Maribellus sp.
CAGTGCCTGAAAGATTCCCAGAATTTAAAATATCGTTTAATTGTTACCGACGGCGTTTTTTCCATGGACGGCGATATCGCCCGGCTTCCTGAAATTGTGGAATTAGCTGAAAAATACGATGCGCTTGTCATGGTTGACGATTCGCACGCTACCGGCTACATTGGCAAAACCGGCCGCGGTACAGCCGAGTATTATGGATTGCTGGGGAAAATCGACATCATCACCACCACTTTTGGCAAAGCGATGGGTGGAGGAAATGGCGGATGCACTTCGGGGCGGAAAGAAATCATAGAAATGCTGCGTCAACGCTCGCGTCCTTATTTATTTTCGAATACGCTGGCGCCGGCCACAGTTGGCGCAACTTTAAAAGTGACTGAAATGCTCTCGTCGGGCAGCGAATTGCCGGCAAAAACCATGGCAAATGCAATTCATTTTCGAACAAAAATGGAAGCCGCCGGGTTTGATTTGGTAAAAGGCAACACTGCCATTGTGCCGGTAATGATTTACGATGCGCCGCTGGCCGTGAAATTTGCCGACGAACTGCTGAAAGAAGGTGTTTATGTTATCGGGTTTGTATTTCCGGTAGTGCCGCGCGGCAAAGCCCGTATCCGTGTTCAGCTTTCGGCAGCACATACTCCGGAACAGGTTGATAAGGCTGTGGATGCCTTTGTTAAAGTGGGAAAGAAGCTGAATATTATTTAAATCCTTAATACGGTTTTATTAAAAGGCTGTCCCTGGCAAACAGAGACAGCCTCTTTTTTTAACGGGCGCCAGGAATGGAAATGGTGGAAATGTCACCACCGGCTTTGTCTGTCATTTTTTTGAACCGGGCAGATGTGATGGCTTTTACCGATACCGAAATGGCCGCTCCACGATTTTGTGCCTGAAACTGCGAAATAATAATCTGCCTCCCGTCTTCGCTTCTGTTTTCCCGGAAAAGCGCCTGAAAACTCTCTTTATCCACTTTTTTCAGCCCACTGATTTTGATGGCAAAAAAACCTTCTTCTGCCTGGTAATAATAAGTTTTGGTGGCCGGATTAAATGTGGCTTTCGACAAGGTGCTGTGACGTGGTTTTTCTTTAATCCATTTTCCTTCCTGCTGAGGGAACTCTACCAGAAGCAGGTAGCTTCCGGCATCGAGAAACTGGAATGCCGCTTTTCCCAAATCGCCGGTTTGCTGAAATGCAACCAGTTCCCGTCCGGTTCCGTTTTCAAGAAATATCCGGGCATTTTTTACGGGTTTCCCTGAAAAAAATGGTATCATCAGGACAGAAAGTAACCATGCAAATTTGATCATCAGTCGAGAAACATGTTGGTTGAAATATCAATCAATTGGTGTTTTTGATGACTGACATGGAAACATCTTCCCTGGCTTTTTCCACCTTTTTCTGAAAACGTTTGGGCGTAAAAGCATGGATTTTTAGTGAAACTCTTCCGTCATTCCGGTTGACTTCGAATTTGCCAATGGAATATCGTTTGGAACGGTCGATGGTTTGCTGGTTATAAATGGGCGTGATTCCCGAAATCCTTCGGAGTTTTGAAAACGAGATGACAAAACATCCTTCGGGTTCCTGAAGATAATAATCGTTTTTATCGCCATGAAAACCCACCTGAAGGTTAATGTTCATCCGGTCGCGGCCCCGCATCAATTTTCCGCTTTGCTGGGGCAAAACAACCATAACCCGGTAAACTCCGGCAGGCAGGTGGTCAAATGTGGCCAATCCCGACTGCCCGGTTTGAAGGAAAGCATAAGGTTGATCACTGTTTTCCTGTTCAATATATACTTCAGCTCCGGGGACAGGTTCGCCGGTGTTGAACAGGAACCCGATGATGCAAAATACGCCAATGATTAAAATAGTTTTCATCCTGCTAAATTTTTATGGTTTTATTGAATGCCGCACTCATTCAAATTTCGTTCTTTTTTGGGCATAAACTGCTAAAAAAGTAAAGAAATTTAGCGAGATATCAAAAATATGCGATTTGTTCCCGTTTTTTAAAATGCCCCGTCGAGGGTTCGAACCGTTAAAATTTCTTTCAATTTTTCCTCCGTGATATTGGTTTTCAGGTTAATGGTAACTTTTTCCCCGGGGAGTATATCAAAATAATTATCGGAGAAAAACCCCGGTTCATTTTCTAATTGCAGATATGCACTTTTAGCCAGTTTGTTGGTTTGAAGTTGAATATCGAATCCGGAACCGGACGGTGTGATGGTATAGTCAACCGTTGGAGCAGGTACGTTGAGCTCTTTGAATGGCCTGAAATAGAAATGGTTTTTTGAAACCAGGTTTCCGTTTTCCCTGAGTTCGGCAACAAATACCAGGTTCCGGGTATCTTTTCGTTCCAGAAATTCCGACAGGTTTTCATCGAAATAATTTTTGCTGGAATTGGCGGGGATTTCGGTTAGCGATGCCAGTTGCCAGACAACCCTTCCGTTAAAATCAACCAGTTTCAACTGCAATTCACCGTTAACTTTTTCCAGCCGGTCGTTTACAATAGCAACTTTCAGTTTGATGTCGTCAATATACGGACTGACCATAACCGGCTCAAATCCTTTTTTTACATAGTATTGCAATGCTTTCCATTTCTGGTAATAATCGGTCGAACTCCACGATGCAACCGGCCATACATCGTTAATTTGCCAGTACAAACTTCCCATACAAAACGGCATTGCCCGGCGGTGGCCTTCCAGTCCGAATTTAATTCCATCGGCCTGCAAAACATGGTTGACATACAAAAACGACTCAAAATCCTTTGGTTTTTTGTATTCTTTCAGCATATAATATTCGATGGTGCCGTTGCCGATGGACGAACGCTGATGCGATTTCATTACTTCCGAGAAAATATCGTAGTCTTCGGGTAGCGCGTATTTTCGCACGGTGGCAATCTCGGGAAACGACTGGAAACCGTACTCGCTCATAAAACGGGGCAGGTGCGTGGCGTAGGTTTGAAAGGGTTCTTTTCCCCACCATACGCCCCAGTAATGCTCGTCGCCATTCACCAGGTCGGCAGGAATTCCGGTTCCCGACGAGGGGCTTGAACTCCAGTAACTGCGCTGCGGATCGTATTCGGCCACAACTCCGGGCAGAATGTTGTGGAAAATATCTTCGTAAGCTTTCCAGATTTTATCGGCATTTTCTTCACTTTTGGCGCGCTCCGCTTTTTCCCATCCCCAGCCTTTCCAGGCTGCCAGAATTTCGTTATTGCCGCACCACAAGCCAATGCTCGGGTGGTTTCGCAGCCGTTTTACATTGTCGGTGGCCTCCTGCCGCACATTTTCCAGGAAGGCTTCATCGCCTGGAAAC
>CAZHKI010000211.1:0-7018 GCA_964533365.1 uncultured Maribellus sp.
AATTGCTGAAACTTGAAAAGTCGGCTTTTCTGCCCCGGTTAAGCGGTTTTTACAGTTACTCTAAAACTTCGTACGGAAACCAGGCCAACCTTTTTAAACAGGGCGTTTCGTGGTATCCTTCCTCATTAATGGGGTTTCAGCTTTCAGTACCTTTATTTAATTCGGGCCAGAAAATGTTTAAAGTCAACCAGGCAAAAATTGAACTTGACAAAGCTGAAACTCAACGGAAACTGGCTGAAGTTACCCTTCAGAAAGATTACTTAACAGCCGTTGCCGATTTGGAGTCGGCGCTTGAAAAACTCGGCAACGACAAGGAAAACCGCGAACTGGCTCAAAAAATTCTTGAAAAATCGAAAATCAAATTCAACAACGGGATTACCAGCAGCACCGAGCTTTCGCAAATTGAAACCCAGTACATCCAGTCGTACGGAGCCTACATCGGGTCAACCCTACAGGTGTTGCAGGCCGGGTTAAAACTGAAAAAAGCCACCGGAAAATTATAAATCAACCATTCAGAAACAACAAAAAACAGCGACATGAAAAAATTAGTGATGGGTTTAACTGCTGCCTTGTTATTAGCAGCCTGCAGCAGTACTTCGGTCAGCGACGAAGAAACCAAACGTTTGGAATTGCAGAAATATAAACAGCAGTTGCACGAACTGACGCAAAAGATTGATGTTCTTGAAAAAGAATTGTCGGGAAATACAAACATGGAGGTTATTCCTGTAAAAGTGGCCGAAATTGTTCCGCAACAATTTGAACATTTTATTGAAGTTACCGGAAATGCTGAAGCTGACCTTAATGTGGATGTGAGCCCTGAATCTTCGGGAATCATTCAGGACATTCTCGTAACCGAAGGACAGCGGGTCAGAAAAGGACAGGTGATGGCCCGGTTGAAAATCGACGCGCTCGAACGTTCGCTCGACGAGATGCTGATCCAGCTCAGTTTGGCTAAAACCAATTTCGAACGGCAAAAAAACCTCTGGGATCAAAATATTGGATCCGAGATGCAGTTTCTTCAGGCCAAAACCAACATGGAAAGCCTCGAAAAAAGGGTTGACGGAATGAAAGCCCAACTGGAAATGGCCGAAATTAAAGCTCCGGTTAATGGCATTGTCGATGTCATTTACCAGAAAAAGGGACAGATTGGAAGCCCCCAGTACCCGTTTGCCAGAGTGGTCAACATCGAAAACATTAAAGTATATGCTGATATTTCGGAAACATACCTGACCAAAATAAAAACGGGCGATCGGGTGAAAGTCACTTTCCCTTCGTTAAACCGGGAAATGAATGTGCCGATTTCGCAAATCGGGAATGTGATCGATCCTAATAACCGCACCTTCAGGATCAGAATTGATTTGAACAACCCCGACAGGATGATCAAACCGAACCTGGTTTCCATCATTAAAATCCGCGATTATGTTGCTGAAAATGCGATTGTTATTCCCACTCTTTTTGTGAAGGATGACTTTAAAGGCAGTTTTGCCTATGTGGCCGAAAGCAACGGTGATAAAAACCTGGCCCGGAAAATTTATCTCACAACCGGCGTTACCGACAATAACATGACCGAAGTTACCAGCGGACTGACTGCAGGCATGAAAATTATTTCGGAAGGCTTCAACCAGATTGCCGACGGGACCATCATCCGCTATTAAAATATTCGTTACCGAAATAAAACTTAAACCCAATGGTGAAAGAACACGAATCAAATCCGCAACATATACAGCGAAAATTCGGGCCGACCTATTTGGCGCTGAAAAATAAAACCACGGTATATATTCTTACCGGCATGCTGGTGCTTTTCGGCATCATGTCGTATAACCAGATGCCGCGCGAACTGATGCCCGAGGTGGTGGTACCCTATATTTTTGTGCAAACCGTTTATCCGGGCAACTCGCCCGTTGATATCGAAAATCTGATTACCCGCCCCATCGAACAGGAACTGAAGGGGATGCAGGGAGTTAAAAAAGTTTCGTCAGCTTCCTATCAGGATGTGAGTACCATTGTTGTCGAATTTAACACCAATGTTACCATCAAACAGGCGCTTCAGGACACCAAAGACCGCGTGGACAAGGCAAAATCAGATTTGCCAAACGATCTTCAGCAAGACCCGATGGTAATGGATATCGACCTGTCGGAATTCCCCATCATGAATGTTAACCTGTCGGGCGATTTCAGCATGCGCGACCTGAAAAAATATGCTGAACTGCTTCAGGATGAATTTGAAAGCCTCAAAGAAATTTCTGAAGCCAACATCCGGGGAATTGAAGAACGGGAAATTCAAATCAACGTTGATCCACATAAACTCGATGCAGTAGGCCTTACTTTTTCCGATATTGCCCTGGCAGTTCAGTTCGAGAATATTACGATGGGCGCCGGCGAGTTTACCGCCGATCAAACCCGCCGGGTCATTCGTACCGTAGCCGATTACAAAAATATCGATCAAATTGCCAATACCATCATCAAGGTGAATATGGGAAAACCCGTTTACATTCGTGATGTTGCAACGGTGATTGACGGGTACAAGGAAAAAACCACCATCGCCCGGTTAAACGACAAACCGGTGGTTTCGCTTTCCATTACCAAAAAATCGGGCGAAAACATTCTGGATGCTTCGGAAAAAGTGCTAAAAACCATACAGGATCAGAAGGATAAGGGATATTTGCCCCAAAACCTTGAAGTGGTTGCCACCGACGACATGTCGCATTACATCAGGGATGAAATAAAGAACCTTGAAAACAGCATTATCCTGGGTATGATCCTGGTCATTTTTGTGCTGTTCCTGTTTCTTGGGTTCCGGAATGCCCTGTTTTCAGGACTGGCTATCCCGATGTCGATGTTTATTTCATTTGTCGTTTTGCAGCAAACGGGCGTTACACTGAACAACATGGTGCTGTACGGGCTGATTCTTGCCTTGGGGATGCTGGTTGATAATGCAATTGTTGTGGTTGAAAATGTTTACCGTTTATACAGTCTGGGATATTCGGCCCTGGCAGCCACCAAAAAAGGGGTCAGCGAAATCGCTTTTCCCATCATCTCATCGACGCTGACCACGCTGGCTGCATTTTTCCCGCTGTTAATGTGGGAAGGAATGGTGGGCCAGTTTATGCGCGTTTTTCCTCAAACATTGATCGTGGTGCTGGCTTCGTCGCTTTTTGTTGCACTGATTTTGAATCCGCCATTTGTGGCCTCGTTCATTAAAATCGACGACATCAACACGCGGGTTAACTGGAAAAAGTCGCTGAAAAAGGCTGGGATTTACACTCTGGTTGCCGTTCTTTTTTATCTTGCCAGAATTTATCTTCTCGGAAACATTTTAATGACGGTTGCCATTCTCATGGTGTTGAATTTTTTAATTCTCCGCCCGATGGCCCGGTGGTTCCAGACTAAATTTTTAGTGTGGCTCGAAAATGTTTACAGCCGGCAGTTGAAGTTTGCGCTTACCGGTTACCGCCCGGCAATTTATTTTGCAGGTACCATCCTGTTGCTGGTTTTTTCGATGGCTTTCTATTTTGGGAGTCAACCCAGGGTGGTGTTTTTCCCCGATACCGATCCGCAAACCATCTACGTGACCATGGAACTACCGCTGGGAACTTCCATCGAAAAAACTGACCAGGTTTCGCGCGAGGTGGAAAAAATCATCAGTGAAACCCTGAACCCGGTGAAACATATCGTGAAATCGGTGACCACCAGCGTTGGTACCGGAAAAGGTGAAATGTTCGATAATGAAACCAGTCCCAATAAATCGCTTACCAGCATTTCGTTCGAAGAGTACAAACTGCGCGGTGGGATTAGCACAGCCAAAGTGATGCAGCAAATTACCCAAAACCTTGATGGTTTTGTGGGAGCTAAAATATTTGTTGAAAAAGATGAAAATGGTCCGCCCACCGGTTCACCCATCAACATTGAGGTTTCGGGCGATGAGTTTGACCAGTTGATCCGGATAACCGACGATTTTGTGAAACTGATCGAAGATGACCGGATTCCCGGAATCGATGAACTGAAACTCAACATCAATGTAAACCAGCCGGAAATGCAGATTAAGGTTGACCGCGAAAAGGCCCGGTTGTACGAACTATCGACTCAGCAAATCGCACTGGCTTTCCGAAATGCCCTGTACGGTTACGATGCCGGTAATTTTAAAGATGGCGAGGATGAATACGACATTTTCATCCGGCTCGATGAAAAATACAGAAACGATGTGTCGTCGCTGATGAACCGCCAGTTGGTGGTAAACAACAGCCGCATTCCGATTTCGGCCGTTGCCGGGTTTGAATATTCAACCACTTACGATAAAATCAGCCGGGTCGATCACAAGCGGGTCATCAGCATCTCGTCAAACGTGATGGAAGGGTATAATGCCAATCAGATTAACAGCCGCATTAAACAGGTTTTGATGGATTACCCGATGCCCAACGGTTATAACTACGAATTTACAGGCGAGCAGCAGGAACAGGAAGAAAGCGGTGAGTTTCTGTTTTTTGCCCTGCTGGTTTCCATCGCGCTGATTATGATTATTCTGGTCACACAGTTCAATTCATTTATCCGCCCGGCGATTATTATTGCCACCGTATTTTTCAGTTTTATTGGTGTTTTTCTTGGGCTTGGAATTTTTAAAATGGAGTTTGTTATCATCATGACGGGGATCGGAATCATTTCACTCGCCGGAATTGTGGTCAACAACGGGATTGTGCTGATCGACTACATTGATTTACTGAGAAAAAAGAAAAAAGAAGAACTGGGACTGCCCGAAGATGCTTTTCTGCCAACCGAAATCCAGGCGGAAACGTTGGTTCAGGCTGGTCGTACGCGACTGCGCCCGGTATTGCTTACCGCCATTACAACCGTTCTTGGATTGTTGCCGCTGGCGGTGGGGTTGAATTTCGATTTCTTTGGGTTGTACCTGAATTTTAACCCCAACTTTTCGCTTGGTGGCGAGAGCGTGGCTTTCTGGGGTCCCATGTCGTGGACCGTTATTTTTGGGTTAACCGTGGCTACATTCCTCACACTGGTTATTTCACCGGTGATGTACATGCTGACCCTTAAAATCAATTACCGTGTGAAAAAATGGACGGGCAACCTTCCCGATTTAACCAGGAAACCCGATCAACCGGAAGAATATATCACAGAATAACAATTTTTGAAATTAAAAAAGGGCGTCTGAAACGCCCTTTTTTTATTATTGGTTAAACCAGCGAGTCGCCTTTTTTAATCCGCACATCGGTTACAAACTGTTTGATTTGCTGCTCGTCTTCGCGGCGGCAAATCATCAGTGTATCGTTCGATTCGGCTACGATGTAGCCATCCAGGCCGTGCAGCACAGCTACTTTTTCGTCCGAGATATCGACGATGCAGTTTTTAGTGTCATAAATCAATACATTGTCGCCGCTAATCAGGTTGCCGTCTTCGTCTTTCTCCTTGTTTTCGTAGAGTGAACCCCAGGTACCCAGGTCGCTCCAGCCAAAATCGGATGTTAGTACATAAACGTTTTTGGCCTTTTCCATGATTCCATAGTCGATGGAAATCCCCTGGCATTCAGAATAAATCTTATTGATAAAATGGACTTCGTCTTCGGTATTGTAAAGTTTTATACCACTTTCAAAAAGGGTGAAAATATCTGTCAAATGGGTTTGAAATGCTTTGAGAATGGAAGAAAGAGACCAGATAAAAATTCCGGAGTTCCAGAAAAATTCTCCGGTTTCCACAAAAATACCAGCCATCTCAAGGTTTGGTTTTTCGGTAAAAGTTTTCACTTTGTACAAATTATCCAGCCCGTTGAATTCAACCTTGTTTTTTACCTGAATGTACCCGTAACCGGTTTCGGGGCGGCTGGGCTTGATTCCGAGGGTCAGCAGGGCGTCGTTTTCGGCAATAAACTCAATCCCTTTCCGAATCTGGCGGATGAATTCCTCTTCTTTGACAATTAAATGATCGGAAGGAGTAACGATCAGGTTTGCATCCGGATTGATGGTTTTGATTTTGTGGGCGGCATAAGCCACACACGGGGCCGTGTTTCGCCGGAGTGGTTCCAGTAAAACCTGATCGGGATTTAGTTCAGGTAATTGATTTAATACCAGATTTTTGTAATTGACACTGGTTACCACGATAAAATTTTCGACCGGGATGATGTTCGCAAAACGATCGAAAGTTTGCTGGAGTAATGTTCTTCCGGTTCCCAGAATGTCTAAAAACTGTTTGGGTTTTGCTTTTCGGCTCAGCGGCCAGAAACGGCTTCCGATTCCACCGGCCATTATTACGCAATAATTTTGATCCATGCGTATTGGTTGTTTTAAGTTTCACTTTTGTTTTGGTTGTGAACAAAACCGCGGGAAACAGCTTTTTTACATGGCGGATTTTACCGTCAGAACCGCTTTTCACAAAGAGCAGTTTTTCCTGATTTTCTGTTCAAACGGCGGCAAAAGTATTTAAATTTAAACAGAAAGAAGATGAAAAACAACATGTTTTAAAAGCATCAATCCCTGTTATTTACTGAGGTCAAAATTTTGATTCAGCCATTTATGTTGTAATTTTAGCCAAAATCTTTACGGCTATGAAGTTTTTTTACCATGTTGGCCGGTATTTTATGATGCTCAAGCGGGTTTTTGCCCGTCCCGAGCGGCATAAAATGTATGTCCGCCAGCTTTTTTACGAGATTGATAACCTGGGGGTCAATTCGGTGGGAATCGTTATTATCATTTCGGTTTTTATTGGCGGCATTATGGCGATTCAGTTTGCCTACAGCATGTCGAACCCCCTTTATCCCTCCGAATTAGTGGGATTGGGCACCCGTGATACGCTCATTCTCGAATTTTCGTCAACCATGCTCGCGTTGATTATGGCCGGGAAAATCGGGTCGAACATTACGTCTGAGATTGGAACCATGCGGGTTACCGAACAAATTGACTCGCTCGAAATCATGGGCGTCAATTCGGCCGGGTACCTTATTCTGCCCAAAATTGTTGCCGTAGTTTTTATTTTTCCTTTTCTGTTTATTATCAGTGTATTTTTTGGCCTGTTA
>CAZHKI010000212.1:0-6982 GCA_964533365.1 uncultured Maribellus sp.
AAAAACGGATGGATATTTTTGCCTCGCTCATCTTTGCATTTACAACGTTAACCTGTACAGTTTCCCGGTCTGTTTTATTTTCTCCCGGAAAATTATAAATAAATATTGACGGGCAAAAATGCTGAAGCCGGAATTACATTTTTAAACGGCTAACGTTTCCCCCCGCCGGCGCTGGTTTGCAGTTCGGTTCTTCATTTGTTTTTTGCTGTTGCAAAGAAAAATACGGGGCGCAAAACAGCGGAGGTGAGAATGGGTCACGCCGACCGCTCAGAGTCCTTCTATTTATTGGTGGCCGTTTTTATTCTTGAATTCATCAAAACTATTAAAAATTGAACTTGCAAGTCTTGTCCCTGCATTCACCAATTTTGCTAAAACTTTTATTTGTTCCTTGCATGCAATGCTATCTGTCGGATGCGGATAATTAATTGTATGGTCAATTTCTCCCCATATCTCTTCAAATACTGTGCGAACCTGAATCTCACATGTTATAAAGCTTTCGCTATTTGGGCGAATTACATAGTGGATGCTAGTATAATTGGAATCTTTTGTTTGAACGTCAATTCCGAGGTCTTTATAAAAACTTTCCTTTTCCTTATCCCAAATGTATGCTTTCGGTTTTTCGAATAATACCCATTCTTTATACTTCTCTATATTATTCATAATCTCAGTATGTATTGTCAAAAACTGCTCTTGATGAAGATGCAATACACGTACCCCGCCGAGGTCTGTTATTTTTTCGAAAAAATTCTCCTTTGTAATTTCTTCACCATCATACCACTTTCTATTCAGTTTATCTTCCAAATGAGAGATATCTTTGACTCTTGATTTTATTGAATGAACAATAGGCAATGGGAGGTCATTTAATTTATTATTCTCAGAGAAAAATATTTTTACTTGCTCTGAAAATATTTTAAATCTTTCTTTTTCATCATCAAAAAGATTCAAATATTCTTTTATGTGATTTTCACGTTCCATTTTATATTGTATCCAACCGATTCATTAAATCTTTGGCAAATTCAATATATTTCTCTCTTGTAGCTTCGTAAATGCCTCTATTACCTTTTACTGTGTTGTCTTCGGCTTCCAACGCCATAGATGGAAGAACCCACATTGGTTGCTTATATTTTTGAGCCATCCCAGGGAGTGTATTATGTGAATGAATAATTGAATTGCCACCAATTATAGTTTTAGCTTGGTCATCAGTTAATCCTATTCTTATATCTTTATGAATGTATGATAGAATTGTATTAGGAATCATTCTAGCATAATGAAAGTTTGACTGAGCTATGTCAAGTTCATTAAGTGGAGGGTCTTTTGAAATCTTCCTTGTATTATAAATCGTATAACCAATAAATTTCACAAACTCCTGCGGTATGTTCTTCTTTTTTTCATCTGAGAGTAAGCTTTTTAATACCTCAAATTGCTTTTTCCATATTGCCAATGCGCTACCGATATTTCGAATGCCATATAACGAAAACATGTCTGCGTTGCATGGAATAAGTAAAGCATCAGTTGTTGAGATAATTATTTTATTTAATATTCCTATACTAGGAGAAGTGTCAAACAAGACATATTCAATATTGTATATTTTTGCGTATTCTTCAACAAGTAACCGCAACTTTCCTATTGTCCGAATCGCTAATGGATTTCCTACAAATGCGTCGCTCCAGCGAGATGCAATTGCTTCTTCATAACTATGTAATGACAGTCGCCCAGGTAATAAAAAAACATTATCCCTGAGTTGTTTTAATGGTGGTAATTTTTCAATATCTCCTGTACCTTCTTCGGTTGGTTTTAAAAGAAAATGAAGTGTTCTAACTTCTTCAATTTTCTTTTGATATTCAGCATCTTTAGCTCTGGCTTCTTCAAAACCAATAGTATCAATGTATTCTGTCTCTGCTTCCCAAATTGAATGCATTTCTTCAACATCTAGTCCATATAAAGTGACATTACATTGTGGGTCAGCATCAACGATTAAAACTTTTTTATTTATTTCTCCTAAAGCATGAGCTAGATGAAAAGTCAATGTGGATTTTCCAACTCCACCCTTGTTGTTAAATATTGATAATGATTTCATTTTTTATTATTAAATGGCCACTAACGTCTATGTATAAACGCAGTGGTTTAGTTTATATTCAATTAAGTCAGTACACTATTGATTTCTTTTAAGGCGTGTATATGTATTTTTATGGTTGTAGTATATCATAGAATAAGTTATTAAACTTAAAATTATTGTTAGAAATATGAGTGAATTTTTCTGTGGTTTTGCTGTTTCGGGCGGCGGCGCGGTACCGGGGCAGAAAAACTTTTCGGAGAATACTATGGGAGCGAAGTCGTTCAAGTTGTCTGGTTTTTAGTGGTTTAAAAGTAACAACTTTTTTGATAAATAATGTGATGGGAAGCAGAAAAAGTTTTCAGTCGCAGTCACAGTCGCAGTCTTAGTTTTTCGGCCTGGCCGTTTGTATTTTTCATTGCCGTCTGCTTTAGCTGACGGGTTGCAGAGAGCCTTTTTATTTCAGGCTTTAGCCGCATGTGGAAATAGGGCTGAAGCCCGGTTTGGTATGCGAGGCTTCTGACCGTTGACTAAAGTCAACGGCAATGGAACTGAAGTCAACAGGGCTCGCGGCTCATGGCTCGAAGCTCGCTGCCCCAGTTCAGGCACAATGGCGAAATTTTTTTCAGAAATGATTTGACGAAAGGACCAGCCCCATGGCGGCTTTAATCCCGTCGGCGGCGCTGGAGATGATACCGCCGGCATAACCACTGCCTTCGCCCACCATAAAAAGGTTTTCGAGCCCGGTACATTTCCCTGAGGGTTCGCGCAACACCTGTACCGGCGACGATGTTTTGCTTTCGAGCCCGAGCAGGTTCCCGGTTTCGAAACCGCGCATTTTCCGGATGAAGTCGGCCAGCCCGGCCTGCAGCGAGGGGATTACCTGCGGGGGGAGCAGTTCCCACAAAGGGGCCGCGACCACGCCCAGCGGGTAGCTGCTTTCAAATGCCGAAGCGCTGTTTTTCCGGTTCAGAAAATCGGCGATGCGGCAGGCCGGCGCCTGGTAATTCCCGGTGTGGCTGAAGAATTTCCGCTCCAACAGTTCGAGGGTTTCCAGGGCATCCAGCGGCGAAACCGGTTTCCCTGCCAGTTCGTCGGGATGGATGCCGGCCACGCAGGCGGCGTTGGCAAACCGGCCGTTGCGCTGGTAAAAACTCATGCCGTTTACAATGTTGGTTTCGGGATAAGCGGCGGCAGGGACCACCGTTCCGCCGGGACACATACAAAACGAGTACACCGGATGGACGCCGTCGGCCGGCGAGGTGAGCCGGTACTCGGCCGCTTTCACGCCCGGGAGGCTTTCTCTTCCCCACTGCGCCCGGTTGATGATTTCCTGCGGGTGTTCCATGCGGCAGCCGATGGCAAAATTTTTCGTGCGGAACGGCACCCCGCGCCGGATGAGCATCCGGTAGGTTTCGTAAGCCGAATGGCCCGGCGCCACAAACAACGCGCTTGCCGGCAGGGTGCCGCGCGGGGTCACTACATCGGTCACCCGCGAATTTTTCACGGTAATATCTTCCAGCATCGTTTCGAACAGCACCTGCCCGCCCAAGTCTTCGAACTGCAACCGGAGGTTTTTGACAATTTTCCGGAGGTTGTCGGTGCCGAGGTGCGGGTGCGTGAGATATCCAATTTCTTCGGGCGCGCCGGCTTTGATGTAACTGGAAAGGATAAACTGTTTCTCTTTGGAGATGTGTTTCGAGCGCGAGGTGAGTTTCCCGTCGGAGAATGTGCCGGCTCCGCCTTCGCCAAAAGCGTAATTGTTCAGCGGATCGAAAATCCCGGTGCGTTCGAACGCCGAAACTGACCGGCTGCGTTGTGAAACTTCCGAGCCGCGTTCCAGCAGGGTTACCGGAAACCCGGCTTTTTGCAACACAAAGGCGGCAAAAAAACCGGCCGGCCCGCTTCCGGCAACCACTACCGGCTGTTTTCTTCTTTTATAAGGTATTTCAAGCGTTTCAACCGGCGAAGGCTCGCCGTCTTTGATTTCAGGCGACGAAACAGCCACCCGCATTTCCCAGAATACATTTGGCTTTTTCCGGGCGTCGAGGCTTTTATTTTCCACCTGAATTGAAAAATTACGGATGCGCAACTGCCGGCCAATCGTTTGGCGGAGCTGCGGTTCGGAGTAGCCGGTCGGCATTTTTATGGTAACAATTCGGAATCCCATTCATTCGTAATGATTGTCAAAAGTAATCAATTAAAAAAATGAAAATTGCAGATGTGGGGAAATTGCATTTTTTTCTGATCCCGGCCGGTCATTTAAAAACTGGCATTCACCGGCATAAAATACAGGTTCATAAAACTTTATTTCAGTAGATGGAGCCGTTTGCGGAATTTTGACAGGAAAACAGACAAAAAGTTGCTGTAACGTTTTCGGGAACTGTGCGTCAGACATTACAGTTAATTTGCCTTAAAGCCATAAAACAAAAACAGAAAGAAAACAAATTTCACATAAAAACCGGGCGTGTTTGTCGAAAAAATGAAGACGTTAACCGCGGGTTTTACAAAATTTGGACAGAAACAGAAAACAAAAAACAATTGCCATGATCAGTCTTAACAATGTTCACAAATCGTATGTTACCGGGAACAACTCGCTGCATGTATTAAAAGGGATCGACCTGGATATTGAGCAGGGCGAATTTGTATCCATCATGGGATCATCGGGATCAGGGAAGTCCACGTTGCTGAATATCCTTGGAATTCTGGACAACTACGACGAAGGCGCTTACTACCTGAATGGGAAACTGGTAAAAAACATGAGTGAAAAGCAGGCGGCGAAATTACGAAACGAACTGGTGGGATTTGTGTTCCAGTCGTTTAACCTCATTTCGTTTAAAAATGCCATGGAAAACGTGGCGCTTCCTCTCTATTACCAGGGCGTAAACCGGAAGAAGCGCAACATCATTGCCATGGAATACCTCGATAAAATGGGGCTTCGTCCGTGGGCCGAACACATGCCCAACGAACTTTCGGGTGGGCAGAAACAACGGGTTGCCATTGCCCGTTCGCTTATTTCGAAGCCTAAAATCATTTTTGCCGACGAACCCACCGGGGCACTCGACACCCAGACTTCCTACGAAGTGATGGAAATTCTGAAAGAAATTAATGAAGGCGGGATAACCGTTATCCTGGTTACCCACGAGCACGATATTGCCGCCATGACCCAGAAAATCATCCGGCTGAAAGACGGGAACATTGCTGAAGTGATAAAAAACGGCGATTTGAAACACTGGCAGCACCAGTATATGAAAGAACTGGAAACCGCCTGATCAGTTGGCAGTCACACTCACTGTTTTTCAGCAGGCAGAAAAACGAAAGACAGTCACAATTCAGTGGTTCAGACTCGCGGCTCGTAACTTTAAACTCAAAACTCAAAACCGAAATGTTTGATATCGATAAATGGCAGGAAATCCTGGCCACCATCAAAAAAAATAAGATGAGGACTTTCCTCACCGGATTCAGCGTCGCCTGGGGGATTTTTATGCTCATGATTTTGTTAGGTTCAGGCAACGGGCTCAGCAACGGGGTTTCCGAGAATTTTACCCGCGACGCCATCAATGCCATGTGGCTGTGGAGCGGAAAAACCAGTATCCCGTACCAGGGAATGAAAGAAAACCGGCAAATTAAGCTGACCAACGACGATTATGACCTGGTAAAAAATATTCCGGGAATTGATAAAACTTCGGGGCGCTATTTTATTGGGGGAAATATGTTTTCGTATGGCAACGAATATGGCAGCTATACCGCTATTACCTGCCATCCCGATTTACAGGAAGTGGAATCCATCGAAATAGAGGAAGGGCGTTTTGTGAATGAAATCGATATCCGCCAGGCACGAAAATCGGTCGTTTTAGGGAAAGATATTTACGATGCGCTTTTTAAAGAAGAAAATGCCATTGGCGAATATGTGAGGGTGAACAACATCCCGTTTAAGGTGGTTGGAATTTGCAGGGAAGGCGGCGGCACACGCCACCGTAATGCCTATATTCCGGTTACCACAGGCCAGCGGGTATTTAACGGATCGAACCGGTTGCACAATTTTGCCTTAACGGTTGACGCAAAAACCATCGAAGAAAGCCAGGCCATTGAAACTGCAGTCAGGGAAGCGCTGGCACAAAAACACAAATTTGATTCGAAAGACGAATCGGCGCTGGGTTCGTACAACAAGCTGGAAGATGTGCTGCAAACCATGAGAATTTTCCAGGCCATCAAAATTTTCATCTGGATCATCGGCATCGGAACGCTGATTGCCGGAGTTGTCGGCGTAAGCAACATCATGCTGATTGTGGTCAAGGAACGCACCAAGGAAATTGGCATCCGCAAAGCCATTGGCGCCAGTCCCTCGTCGGTTATCGGACTGATTTTGCTTGAATCGATCTTAATCACCACCATTGCCGGTTATATTGGGCTGGTGCTGGGAACCGGACTGATGGAAGGGCTCAACTTTTTTGTTGAACAGCAATATGCCGCTTCGGCAGCCACCAACGGCGGAAACGGCGAAACCATTTTCCGCAACCCGACAGTGGACTTGAATATTGCCGCCATGGCCACCTTGCTGCTGATTATTGCCGGCGCAGTTGCCGGTTACATCCCGGCAAAACGGGCTGCCCGCATCAAACCGATTGAAGCCTTGAGGGATGAATAATTATAAAGTTGAAATGAAAAATTAAAAATGGAGAAGCTGATGATTTTTTATCATTTAGATAGAAATCATCACTTTGAACTTTAAACATAAAACCCGGAACTGAGATGTTTGATTTAGACCTTTGGAAAGAAATAGTAAGCGCCCTGAAAAAGAACCGGATGCGTAGTTTTATGACTGCTTTTGGCGTGTTTTGGGGAATTTTTATGCTCATTGTGATGTCGGGCGCCGGTCGTGCGCTGGAAAACGGCATCATGGACGGGATTAAAGCTTTTGCCACCAAC
>CAZHKI010000213.1:0-1995 GCA_964533365.1 uncultured Maribellus sp.
TTACCCAGTGAATGTTGATCTAAATAAAAATTATGGGTTACCCCTTTATTTAACGGCAAATAATTCACCTTCAGAAATAGAAGAATCAATGAAAATAGGCCGTTCGACGGTTCAGGAAACCTATACTCAGGTTCTTAAAGACCTTGATGATGCAGAGAGTCTATTTTCTACTGACGACAAGAACGGTGCTAATGGCATTACCCGTGTGTCGAAGGGTTCTGTTATAGCCCTGAAAACACGTGTTTATTTACACAAACGCGACTGGCAGAAGGTAATCGACGAAGCAAAAAAGCTTGTCCCGGGTACAACAGCACCTTTCAAGAGTCCTATTGGAGATTATGAACTGGAAACTTTGCCTGCAACACCCTTTCTATCGTATAGCAACAATACTGAATCTATTTTCTCAGTTGAAAACAATTCCGACGATAACGGTAGTGTGAATGGTGCTATGGCAGCCATGATGTCAGCACGCACTGGTGGACGGGCAATAGTAACATCTTCTCCCACAATCTATAATACTTCGTATTGGTTAGCTGACGACAAGCGTCGCGATTTATTGTATTATAGCTCGGCTTATAATTATTATTATTGTGATAAGTATCAAAATGTTACGACAAGAGAAGAATATGCCCCGATAATGCGTTATGCAGAGGTGTTATTGAATTATTCTGAAGCTGTTCTCCGTCAAGGTAGCGATAATACGCTTGCGCTTGAATTACTTAATGCCGTACGTAACCGTTCACTGGCTGATCCTACAAGCCAAGAATATACTGCCGCTGATTTCGCTGGTACCAAAGCATTTCTCGATGCTATCCTGTGGGAAAGGCGCATTGAGTTTCATGGCGAAGGACGCCGTTGGGAAGATATTCAGCGTCTAGCTAACGATGACATTTCACCTTCAGGTGGTATTCCTGCAAAAATCGATTATTCGCGTGCAAAAGGTAAGGACAATTTTGTTGTAGGTGGAGAAGTGAAAGAAGAATGGTTTTCTCCAAGCAGAAAATTTATACCTTATACGGATAGACGCTTTCTGTGGCCTATTCCGGTTAGTGATTTGATCCGCAACCCAACATTGGCTGCACAGCAAAATGAAGGCTGGGGTAATTAGAGAATTTTTTAATATTTGATTCGCCATAAAATGGTTGACAGATTTTAAAAAAGATATTTATTTCAAGAGGCTGTCCAAACTTGTTTCGTTTTTGGACAGCCTCGTTCTGAAAAAAACAAATATATTTACCTGTGAAAACAACATTGCAAGAAGAAGCTAAAAACACACTTTTTGAAACACTACTACAAACCGGGGAAGGTTCGGCATTATACCGTAAATGAATTGTATATAAGATGGTATAAATCATACAGGTATATTTTTCCGAATCTGAAAAGCCGGTCTCTTCTTTCCCGCTTCACTTGCGAAAGTGTCTCTCATGTTTTTCGAATCTGTTTTTTTCTGAGAGAATGAAATTATACAGGGAAAAGTTTAGTCCGGTTTTTATGTTTTCCGTTTTTTCTTCTTTGCAGCCGGGAAAAGTACATTGTTTAAAATCAGGCGGTATCCCGGCGAATTGGGATACAAATTCAAATCGGTTGGCGGGTCGCCAATTAAGTGGCGGTAATCTTCGGGGTCGTGTCCCCCGTAAAAAGTCCAGAATCCTTTCCCTTTTTCTCCGTGAATATAACGGGCTTCCCCGGCGGGTTTATTCTCGCCCATTACCAGAATGTTGGGTTTTAACACTTCTTTTCGAAAAGCCGTGGTTTGTCCCATAAATCCCTTAATCAGGTTGTTGTGGTTCTGGCACAGCATGGTTGGGATGGGATCCCATTTTGCAGAAAATTCGAATAATGTAAAAAAATCGTTTTCGCGAATCACTTTCCGGGTGTCGGTGGCATCAATGTCAGAAAATTCATAGACATAGGGATTTTTTTCCAGCTTGAAGTTTTCGAATGCGAACGTGTTACTATAATCCAGTTTTTCATCCAACTGAGGATCGGCCGGGT
>CAZHKI010000213.1:2005-6964 GCA_964533365.1 uncultured Maribellus sp.
GAAGTGGTTTGTGGTGGACGCGGCGGGCAAGCCGATCGGCCGGGTCGCCGTCGAACATCGGTTCGCAGATGTCTATTCCGATGGAAGACAGGGCAATATCGTAGGTGTCGGTAGCCGCACACATGGCAAACAGGAATCCACCGTTTATTACATACTTCTGGATTTCGCGGGCTACAAACGATTTCATTTCCGATACTTTTATGAACCCCAGTTTTTTGGCAAGCTCCTCGTTGATACTTACATCCTGTTGGTACCAGGGCATGTGTTGATACGTTCTCCAGAATTTTCCAAACTGGCCGGTAAAATCTTCGTGGTGAAGGTGCAGCCAGTCGTATTCTGAAAGTTTTCCGCTGAAAATTTCCTCGTCGTAGATTACATCGTATTTTATTTCGGCATAGGTCAGTACCAGGGTAACGGCATCGTCCCAGGGTTGTTTGTTGGGCGGTGAATAAACGGCAATTTTAGGCGCCTTGTTCATGCTTACCGCATCCTGGTTAACTTCGGGCCGGGCAATCTCATTTAAAATGGCTGCTGCCTGGGCGTCGGTAATCGTTTCGTAACTTACCCCGCGGACTTTACATTCATTTTCAAATTGCGGGTAGTGCTGCATCAAAAAACTTCCTCCCCGGTAATTGAGCAGCCATTTAACTTCCACATCCTGTTCCAGCATCCAATATGCAATTCCGTATGATTTCAGATGGTTTTTTTGCATTTCGTCCATGGGAATCAGCAGGTGAATACTTTGAGCCTGTAATACCAGTAAAATTCCTGTCAGAAGTAGTAATATCCGTTGTTTCATCGCTGCATTTTTTTATCAATGACAAATTCCGGTTCATAAAGTTCAGAATGATCAGAAAGGAGAGTCGCCAGTGGATGGATTTTGTCGTTCGAAACGGTTGTTATAGGTGATACCGGCTCCAACTGATTCTTCTTCGATATTCATTTTCGACTGTAACGTGTAACTGTCGCCAACATGGATTTCCATATCGGAGAATTTGGCCAGTTCCTTCTTAAACGACAGGTGGACATCGCCGGTGGCTCCGTTCCGGTGTTTGGCAATGATGATTTCGGCTACGCCGTGCAGTGAATTTCCGTTTTCGTCTTCGGTAAGTCCGTAATACTCGGGGCGGTGAATGAAAAGGACAATGTCGGCATCCTGTTCAATGGCCCCCGATTCACGGAGGTCGGAAAGCTGCGGGCGTTTTCCTTCGCGCGATTCAACCGAACGGTTCAACTGCGACAAGGCCAGTATTGGGATGTTCAGCTCTTTGGCAATGGCTTTCAGCGATCGGGAAATGGTACTTACCTCCTGTTCGCGGCTTCCTCGGTTGTCGGATCCGGCGGTCATCAACTGGAGGTAGTCAACGATTACCACCTGAATGTCGTGTTGCATTTTCAGACGGCGGCATTTGGCCCTAAATTCGAAAATGGAAAGGGCAGGGGTATCGTCGATGAAAATAGGTGCTTTGTCGAGGTTCGAAATCTTCCGGTTCAGGTGTTCCCACTCCCAGTCTTCGAGGGTTCCGGTTTTTAGTTTTTGCGATCCAATTTCAGTTTCGGATGCAATTAAACGGGTAACCAATTGCAGCGACGACATTTCGAGCGAAAACAAAGCCACCGATTTGTTGTGATCGACAGCCATATTTCGTGCCATGGAGAGAACGAAAGCTGTTTTTCCCATCGAAGGACGGGCGGCAACAATTACAAGGTCGGTTTTTTGCCAGCCCGAAGTAATCCGGTCAAGTGCAGTAAAGCCCGAAGGTACGCCGCTGAGGCCGTCTTTTTGGTTACGGGCTTTTTCAATCTGCAGGATAGCTTCGTTCAGCACCGGTTTTATCGGAACAGTTTCTTTTTTGATGTTTCCTTCGGCAATCTGGAAGAGCGACGATTCTGAAAAATCAATCAGGTCGTCCACATCCATGGTGTCGTCATACGAACGGGTCTGGATTTCGGAAGAAACGCGGATGAGCTCACGCTGGATAAATTTCTGTGCAATGATGCGGGCGTGAAACTCGATGTGGGCAGCCGAGGCAACCCGGCGCGTTAGCTGGGTGATGTAACCTGGTCCCCCGATCTCGTCCAACTGGTTCCGGTCTTTCAATTCCTGGGTAACCATCAGCAAATCCACCGGTTTCTCATTCCCCGACAGTTTTTTGATGGCCTCAAATATTTTTTGGTGTTCTTCCTTGTAAAAACTGGGGGTGTCAATAATGTCGGCTACCGTTACGTAAGCATCCCGTTCCAGCATCAGGGCGCCCAGCACGGCTTCTTCCACTTCAACGGCCTGTGGCGGAAGCTTGCCGTATTGTGCGTTTATTTGTTCGATGGAAAATTGCGAAGTGTTTTTTTTTCTTTCCGTTGCCATAATAAAATTCTTACCGTCTTTCCTGATTAGAAAGTATTAAATGAGAAATTAAAAATACAAAAATTGAATCGTGCTTGTTGAAATAGATTTCCCCAGTTTTTAACCTTGTTTATTCACAAATGTTTATTGATTTTTTGGATAGCCCGTCGTTAATAATCAGGGTGAGAACCTCTTTTAATGTTAATCCCATGGCGGCGATTTGCTGCGGGATAAAGCTGGTGCCGGTCATTCCGGGGGTTGTGTTTACTTCCAGAAAATAGAAATCATTGTTTTTCAAAATGAAATCGACTCTCACAATTCCGGAACACTGGCAGAGGTCGTAGATTTCGGAGCTGATTTGCTGGCATTTTTTAAACAGGTTTTCGGGCAAACGGGCCGGAGTAATTTCTTCGGCAGCACCGGGAGTATATTTGGCTTCGTAATCGAAAAACTCGTTTTTTGGCAGCACTTCGGTGACCGGGAAAATAAGTTCTTTGTCACGGAGTTTCACCAGCCCGCAGGTAAATTCAGCCCCTTCGACAAACTCTTCAATCAGGGCTTCGTCGCTTTCCATCCAGGCTTTTTCAACGGCTTCTGCAAGTTCTTCCGCTTGTTTTACCTTGGTTACCCCGAAACTTGATCCGCCGGCATTGGGTTTTACAAAAATAGGCAGCCCAAGCTGTCGGGTAATTTCAGCAACATCAATGGTTTCTCCTTTCCTTTTTTTTATGGAACGGGCCATTTTTACTCCAAAACTGCGGAGGTAATTGCTGCAAAACCACTTGTTGAAGGTGAGTGAGGAGGAGTGAACGTTGCAGGTGGAGTAGGGAATTTTCATTAAATCGAAATATCCCTGGAGGATTCCGTCTTCGCCGGGTGTTCCGTGAATGGTGATGTATGCAAATGAAAAGGTAATTTTTTCTCCGTTGTGTTGAAAACTAAAATCCGATTTATCGATATCGGCGATCTTCTTTTCTTGCTGAAAAACAGTCCATTCTTTTCCTTTGATTTGCACCAGCCAGGGAGTAAACCTGGTTGTATCGACCGAGTTGAAAACATTGGCCCCGCTTTTAACGGAAACCACAAATTCCGATGAGTCTCCACCGGCAATTACAGCGACGTTTGGTTTATTCTTCATTTCTGCTTGCTATATAATTTTCCCATTTATCAATTACGTTTGCCATGTCGTCGGGCAATTCCGAGTTGAACAGCATTTTTTCTCCGGTAGTGGGGTGTTCAAATCCAAGTGTTTTGGCGTGAAGGGCCTGGCGGGGCAGAATTTTAAAACAATTCTGCACAAATTGTTTGTATTTGGTGAAAGTGGTGCCGCGTAAAATTTCATCGCCTCCGTAGTTGGCGTCGTTAAACAGCGGGTGGTTGATGTATTTCATGTGTACCCTGATTTGGTGGGTTCGGCCGGTTTCCAGCCGGCATTCCACCAGCGTGACATAGCCAATACGCCGTAAAACCGTGTAATGGGTAACGGCTTCCTTGCCATAATCGCCTTCCGGGAAAACGGTAAATACCTGCCTGTTTTTGAGGCTTCGTCCGATATTCCCGGTGATGGTACCTTCATCTTCTTTTGGGCTTCCCCAAACCAACGCCTGGTAACGGCGTTCGGTGGTTTTATTAAAAAACTGGAGGGCCAGTTTGTTTTTGGCATGTTCGGTTTTGGCCACCACCAGCAATCCGGAAGTGTCCTTGTCGATTCGGTGGACCAGCCCGGGTCTTGGATCTTCGTTGTTGAAAAGGGGCAGGTTGCGGTAGTGCCAGGCCAGCGCGTTAACCAGTGTGCCGGTGTAATTCCCGTGCCCCGGGTGGACAACCAGTCCGGGGGGTTTATTGATGACAATCAACTGGTCGTCTTCATAAACAATATTCAGGGGAATTTCTTCGGGGATAATTCTCAGTTCATGCCGCGGATAATCCATCACAATCAGGATTTCATCGTTTGGCTTGACTTTATAATTGGGTTTGACGGGAATCTGGTTGACCAGTATGCTGCCAGCTTCGGCAGCAGCCTGAATACGGCTTCGCGACGCATGATCCATCCGGTTGGCCAGGAATTTATCGATGCGGAGCAGCGACTGTCCCGGATCAACCTTTACACGGTAATGTTCGAACATGCCGCTTTCTTCCAGATCGTCGGTATCCTGCTGATAATCTTCTGTCATTGTTGTTCTTCGGAAATGATGGTTTCGGTGGCAACTTTTAATGCGTCGATGGTGACCCAGAGATCGACCGATGTTCCCATACTCACTTCAGGTGTCATTTTCGGGGTTGGCTGTTGTTTCCAGACCATGGCATTCAGCGAGTCGGTTTTGGTGACAAAACTGTTATCGTAAATGATAACACCAGGATTGAGCATAGCTCCGGTCAGGGTCAACTGTGCTTCGTTGATTGTTAACCCGATGAGATTGGGCAGTGTCGTCGAAATGTTTCCCTGACTGCGGCCAATAATTAAATCGATTCGGCTTCCCTTTGCAAGTTGTTGCCCCTGCAGGATGTCTGCCGAATCTTTTTGTACTTTTAAAACCAGGTCGTTGTATTCCGATGGGTGGTAAGATATGTTTCCCACCTGAAGTCCGCAGTTTTCAATTAAAACCAGGGCCTGG
>CAZHKI010000214.1:0-233 GCA_964533365.1 uncultured Maribellus sp.
ATGTCCCGGTGACAATGTTTGTCAGTTGGTTAGAACTTAACCCGAATTCCACCTTTGTTTCTTTTTCAGCATCTGTCCGCCAGCTTATCCAAATGGAGGTATCCGATGGCGACGAGAGATAAGGTTTTACCTGGGCAAACGCGCTGTTCATTGAAGGCCACACGATTATAAAGGACAAATAAAATGTGGCACCTCCTGATATTCTCTGAATTTCGTGGCGTGATATCGACTTT
>CAZHKI010000214.1:268-6953 GCA_964533365.1 uncultured Maribellus sp.
GATGATTTTCTTAAAAAATTGAGATATTCCTTCCTGTATCTCATTTTACTATTCCGAAATAACCAGCCCCATTTGCCACGGCCCCACTTCCGGCAGCACAAACTTTCGGTAAGGCCCGTCTTTTCCCGACGAGCGGACAACGGTTTCGCGGCATTCCATATCAAAGCATATTATCGACTCGCTTTCTGTTCTCAACATTAGCGTGATATCTTTTGCTGAATCGAAAGATGAATTGGAAAAAGCCAACGCAATTTTTCCATTCTGAGGTTCGCGAACCCAAAGGTTGATTTTATGAAACGATTCGATATATGCGGGGAGGCTGTCTTTTGAAAGCCAGCGAAAAACCGCTTTCATTTGCGAGCTTTTCGAAAGATTTTCCATAAACGTCCAGGGATAATAACCGGCCACACAAATACGCCCGCCCAACTTATTTTCAAAAACTCCTGAAGTACAATCAGAAACCACATCCCCGGTATAATTGATTAAGCCCGACAAAACCTGTGCATTTTCATTCGTTTTTTTCAGGGTCCAGGCCGTCGATTTCCAAAACGACTGGCGGTTATCGCGTTCACGCCCGGCAAATTCACCGTTCAGCGGGTGACTGGTGAATTTTTCAATCCGGTCAACGGTTTCCGAAGCGGCCACTTCGAAACCGGTCAGTTCACCAAATCCCATTTTGTTCAACTGTTGCAAGGTACCGGCATCCATGTAAACAGCGCCGGAAAGCAGTTCTTCAATTTTTCCCTTCGGAAGGGCAAACACATTGTCTTCCCCCAGAATGGTAACTTTTGCTTCACCGTTCGAATAGCAGGCAGGCAAGCCGATTGAATACAAATCGTGGCTGACCAGCGGATTTCCCGAACTGGTCCAGTTTTCGCCATCCAACTTACCGGTGATGTAGCTGTCCTTGTTCCAGAAAGTCTGAACTCCGGTAAGCGGCGAACGTCCCAGCGAGGTAGCCAGTAAATCGAAAAACGGGCGTGTTTCCTGTAACCGGGCAATCAGTGGTTCAAATTCATCCAACGGTTCATCGTACATCGAAAGGACATTAAATGCCGCACCGGTACAGCCTGCAGCAATATGTGAACACGCTTCCAGCACTACGATATTAGCCGCCTTTTTCAACCGCTGGTACGGAAAATTTTCAATTTCCGACTGAATGGAAACCACTTCCGGCGGTAAAACCGAAACCTGGCGGCCAATGTCGTGCGATTTTCCGGCCAGGTCGCGGGTGTTGCCATCGTCGTAATAGCCGCCACCGGGGCGCCAATAAACCGGAGAACGATTGGGTCCGGCAAGTATTTTGGCCCAGTTGTCAAAATCATACCCTTCATAAAACCGATCGCCGGTCATAAAACCAAGCGGCATGGACGGATGAATTTCATGAACGGTTTTTTCAATCCGTTCAAAAAGATGTGAAATGGTATTCCGGTTGTGTTGCAGCCAGGCTTGCCTGATTTTCAGTTTTTCTTCTGCCGTGCCTTCATTCAAGGCTTTTTTTAAACTTTCGCGGGTGTATTTTGTCCCGGTTTCCGTTTCAAAAATATGAAGGCAATTATCGCAAAAACATCCGTTCCCAATGGGCATGTGGCCAAAACGGACGTCGTCGTCAATCCAGATGTAATCGGGATTTGCCCGGGCCGTCAGTTGATAAATGTTCCGGATGTACTCCCGCATATTTTCGTCATTCGGGCAAAACGAGCCGCGGCAAATTTCCCCGTCGATATTGGTCATCGGGGTATAATTCCCTTTCAGCGAATTTTCCAGATTTTCTTCGTGGTGACCGATGGTGGTCAGAATGTTTATCCCGGTTTTGTATCCCAGCTTCCGGGCTTGTTCCATCCGGTTTTTCAAAATTCCGGCCCGCTGTTCAAAAACATCCAAAAGCAGTGGAGCGTGGGTTCCCGAAGTAAAAAATGTGATTTCGTCGGTCACACCTTTGTGCTTCCCGAACAAATCCAGCAGTTCGTTGAAACGGCTTTCTGACATCCACAACGGAACGCCAATCCTGAAAGAGATAAAAGCCTTTTGAATTTCAGGATTTGCAGGATTAGAGGGCGAAATAACATTTGCAGGTTTGTCAGGCGTATTGCTGCAACCCGAAAGAAGAAAAACCAATAAAAAGAGCATTATTTTGTTCATGATGTGCTTCTTTTAAAACATCCGGGGAAGCCCCAACTGAACTTTCCCGGAAGAATGAAATTTAGGTTTGCCGTTTTCTTCCGGATTTTCGGGAGTAACTGTCCATTCACCAGGTTTTTTCCCTTCCTGAAGAATTAAAAAAACTTCGCCTGCTTTTGTGTTGAATTCAGCAATTGTACCCGAAACCGGTTGGTTCTTTTTTTTCAGGTTCGACTGAACGGTTGCTTTTTCCCAGGGTAGTTGCAGTTTGCAGGGATTTCCGTTTAAACTTTTTATACAAATCCACTGTACTTCACCCGATTTAATTTCCGAGGAAACAATAAATCCGTCCTGGGCATAAAGTGTAAACCGCCCCGATTTACGAACCGGGAAAGCGGGGAAAACTCTTAGTACACCATCGTAACTTTGAAACAGCGATTCGTTTATTGCCGTTGCCAGCACCGACATCGATTCCATCGACATGTGGCGGAACGGCCACATCGGACTCGGAAATGTTTCCTTTGAATTTGCATCTCTCACCGTGTTAGTCCTAAAAAACCACTCTGCATCTTTTTTCACCTCTGACTCTCCTCCGATATGCCCCCACCCGTTACAGTAGATTTGCCATTTTCGGGGGAAATTGTCCAGATTTTTTTCGAGTTCCTCAGAAAGTCCAAGGCGTGCCATAACAATTGGCACCGGATCCCATCCCATCACATCGATCCCATATAAATGGGTCGTCGTCTCAGCAATTTTAAAAAGCGGACTACTTTGCTGTGACAATCCAATAACACCCGATGGAAATACCGGTGAAGAAGGAACCGATGGAAAAATACCATCCAGCAATTTGAATCCGCAATTGATGGTGGAATCTTCAACCGGAGAATAAACGGTCAGCATTTCGTTTTCTTTGATTCCCCACCCTGCCGCGAATATTTTATTACAGGGGACAACACTATTCTTAAAAAATCCATGGTTTAGTTTATATTCAGTGCCTTCAGCCGAAAATAATTTTCCGGCAGGTTCCACCACCGGCAGGGGCGACAGGTTTTCCAAGATTTTTTTCCATTCTGCAGCTTCTGGTAAATCTGTACCTGTTTCTTTTATGGCTTTCAATACCGTTGAAAACAAAGCCTCCGCGTAAACCAGTTCGGTCAGTCCGTCCTTCAGTTTAATCCAGCCTTCGTAGCCTGTGCCTTCTTTGGCATGATACAATCCGTCCTCTTCTTTCACCAGCAGCGACTGATAAAAACGGGCAGCCTCAATCATAAAAGGCAGGGCTTTTTCTTTCAGAAAATTATGGTCACCGGTGTATTGGTATTGCCGCCAAAAGTCGAGGGCAATTTCGGCAACAGGCGTATGATTTTTAAGTTCGCTTGCCGAATTAAAACCGCGGCGTTCGGTTACATCGGAAATAAAAGCGCCGTCGGTTTTAAAAAACTCTTTCGCATCTTTTTTGGCCTGCGGCAGCGAGTTAAAACGATAATCGAGATACGGAGTTACCAGTTCATGAAAACCGGCAGCATTCAACGGCCAGTACAACTGCTGCTGGTTCCAGTGAAAATAAAAATTCCAGTTCTGCACATCGCGGCTCCATGTCCACAAACCGTTGTTGAACCGTCCGGGATATTTGCCACCCTGCGAAGTATTAGCATAATACATGGTCAGGTACCAGAGGTTGTTCAGGTAATCGTCGCCGTAATCCATAAACGAGCGGGTCCAGATTGATTTCCATATTTCGCTGTTGTTTTCCCGGTAAAATGACAATCCCTTCCCGGCAACTTGTCTTAAACTGTTTTTTACTTCAGCAACCGGATCTTTTTCTTCGGGCGAGGTAACCATAAAAGCAAGCTGAAGATTCTTTTCCTGCTTTCCGCCTGCTGAAATGGTGGCGCGGCTGGAGTGGTTGCGTGAATAACCGACATGCAAACCGTTGGACTGAATAACACTTCCGCCAACCGCAAAAATTCCCGACGACAATTTTTGGGAAATAAAAACACCATTATCGTCAGATGAAGCTTCTGTGCCGGCCAAACCGATGGAAGCATCGCGGTTCACCTGACTGTACCAGTGTGAATAGGTCCGCGAACCAAAACGTTCGACAGCAACTTCAACCGGAACATCCTCATTCAGCGAACTGTTCACGCTGCAAAATAAAATCCCTGTTTCGTGATCAACAAAAGCTTCCATCGTTATCTCGCCAAACGGGCTTTTTGCCTGAAGTTGCATGGACGCGTCCGCCAGATTAAGTTTTGCTTTAAAATCAGAAAGATACATTACATTGAAAACCGGAAACTGAAAGTCGAAAACAATCCGGCAGGCGTGACGCAACGTGGTGCTGTAATCTTCCTGTTCTTCATCCCAGTTTTTAAAGGGACCAAAAGCGGCATCATCCCACAAATCGCTTTTATTGACTGCGGCGATTATTTTGGAATCTTCGCACCAGAACAAAACACCCACTTCGCCGTTTCCGAGCGGAATCCCCTGCATGGGGTCAACCGGCGGGCTGAGGTAAGCCAGGTTATACTGCGAAACCCGCCCGGGCCAGGCAATTTCCCATTCTGCTGACTTCGGATTAAATGCCGATGTAGTTTTATCCCTACTTTCCTGAATATTAATTTGAGAGCTGACATCCGGGGAGATGGAGACAAAAATCGTTACAGTCAGCAACTTCCAAAAAAGATAAAGTTTTTTCATTTCACTACTTTTGATAAAATTAAAGGACAGTAAAAATCATTGTCTGTAATGGAACCAATTCCACCCCGATCTTTTCTCCGGATATTTTTTGCGGTGCAGAAACGGTTCCTGTCCGGGGATCAAGCCCGATGTAACTTTTCCCGCCGGCAAGTTCCAACTCTCCATGATAATTTTCTTTTCCTGTATTCACCAAAACAAAGATCTCACGGCCTTCGCGAATATATTTTCCAAAAGCAATTTCAGGGCATGAAGGGGCCAGTTTGTTATCGTTACCAACCATTTCGGTCAATTGTCCGGGAGAGGGAGTTTCGCTGAAATCGTCGGCAAAAACTACGGTTACACCCTTGTTTCGGGCCTGTTCAACAAGAGCCGAAACAGAAGGCGGGAAAACCACTCCCCGGGGAAAAACAAGGGATGAATACTGATTCCGGCCAATCTGAATGGTTTTATTCTCCATAACCACCGCTTTTTCAAGCGTAAGATAATCCACCAGGACAAACTGGTTCTGGGCTTTTAACAAGTTCGCCCCCAAATCGCGAAATGAAATTTCAATGGTTTTGGATAATTCGCTTTGGGTAGCCCGGCTCATTTTTTCGGCTGCCGGAATATATTCCCGCTGCAAATCGTAAACCGGATAGTAAAGCAACACGTTCCTGACCGGAGCGGCTTCCATTACAAGGGAATTGATGCGGCCGACAAAATCGCAATACTCCTTGTATTCGGGTTCTTTCCGGTAAGGAAATTTATCTCCGTAACTGATGGTATAATAAAGAGTAAAGTCGGTTACTCCAAACGCCATTTGCCATGCAGTTGCTGCCTGCATTTCTTCCACTGGTACAGGTCCCTTGTTTCCCATGGTTTGTGAAAAATCGCTCATTTCGCACATCACCCGGCGCTGGTCAGTCAGCATAGCTGATGAGTTGGGGAAAAAGGCAGCCATCCAGGCATCGCCGGTCCAAATGGAAGGATCGGAATTTAACTGGTCGAGACCGGGAATATCAAATCCGGAAGTAACCAACAGTTTGTTTCCATCAAGAGGAACATGAATCGCCGGGTATTCTTCGCGCAAACAATGTCCCGACAACACAGGACCTATACCTCCGTTTTTATCCCGCATGGTTTGGCTCCAGATGCGAATGGCATCATAATAATATTGCCGGTCCAGTTCGGCGAGCAGCGACCAGAACTTTTGCCTTACGACTTTGTCTTTTTCCTCATTCCCTGTAAAAAGGGAAGCAATTGATTCCATTAAATCTTCGCCATATTTTGCCTTATATTTTGCCGGCAAATCCTCCGACCAGGAAATCATTGGCAAATTTTTCTTTTTCGGATCCAAAGGATCGGTTACCCTGACATTTTTCCTGACATCTTCAGCAAGTTCTCCCAGATTTATGGCCATCATCGACGGTTCATCCGTAAAAAAAGCTTCCACTTCACCATACAATTCAGAACCAAGATGATTATAATAGGCCTGGTGTGTCAATTCGATAAACTTTTCGGTGGATTTCGGGTTCAGCGGATTGGGATAACGCCGGGCGACATAATAGTTGTTGCAGGCGTGTGTATATTCATAACAGGGCCGAACAAAGAAAGGTTCCTGACTCTCTTTGTCAAAAACCATTTCGAGGGCTTGCAAAGAAGAGTCTGCTTCGAGAACCCGGCCCCCGGCGCCTAAACTGGGATAACCGTCCTCATCATAAATCCAGACCCTCAATCCGCTGTCACGCATAGCCTTTACTCCTTCAACAAATATGTTCCAATCCTCTTCCGATTTTAGATAATTTTCACCAAACGGAACATTACAAACCACGCCTCCCAATCCGCAACTATCTTTGTAATAAGCTGCTTTACTGCGGATATCGGCCCC
>CAZHKI010000215.1:0-6953 GCA_964533365.1 uncultured Maribellus sp.
TTTGGACGAATACCAGAAACTCGGCGTTAAATTTGCCCTCGAAGCCCACCCGACCGAAATTGCCTTCGATATTCATACCGCCCATTTAACGCTGAAAGCGCTGAATCATCACCCGGCTTTTGGGTTCAACTACGACCCCAGCCATTTCGGCTACCAGCATGTCGATTATGTTCGTTTTATTTACGAATTTTCTGACCGGATTTTTCATGTCCACATGAAAGATGCCTACTGGAGCGATGTCCCGATGGGTGTTGGCGTTTTTGGCGGCCACATGGAATTTGGCGATAACCGCCGCTACTGGAATTTCCGCAGCCTGGGCCGCGGAAAAATCGACTTTGAAAATATCATCCGGGCTTTAAACGACATCGGTTACAGGGGCCCGCTTTCGGTTGAATGGGAAGACAGCGGCATGAACCGCGAAGCCGGAGCTGCCGAGGCCTGCGATTTTGTGCGCTACTGCGATTTTGAACCTTCGGATGTGGCATTCGACGACGCCATGCAGAAAGACAAATAAAAAAAGTTAAGCATCAGTTCTTCAAAAAATGATATGGAACAATACTTTTCGAAGGTTTGCAAAAAATTTGAAAACGACCGGTTTGCCAAAATGTCGGGGGTGAAACTGCTGGAAGCCGCTCCAGGTTCTGCCAAAGCCTGCCTTGAAATCGGGGAAAATCATCTGAACGCTGTTGGCGTTATACAGGGTGGAGCCATTTTTACCCTCGCCGATTTCACTTTTGCGGTGGCATCGAACACCCGTGGAAAAACAGCCCTCGCAATTGATACCGAAATTTCCTTTTTTAAAGCGGAAAGTTCGGGAACTTTAACCGCTGTGGCCAAAGAAATTTCTCTGCACAGCAAACTGGCCACTTATCTGATTGATGTCACCAACGAAAAGAATGAACTGATTGCCCATTTTAAAGGAACCGTTTACCGAAAAAACGAGGCGATGAATTTTGAATAACCTTGAAAAAAATCAATCTAAATCAAAAAAATATGACCGACAGAAGAACCTTTATTAAAAACTCGGGGCTTGCCGTTGCAGCAGTTGGAATGGCTTCAACAATGCCCATGGCCGCCTGTGTAGGTGCTAACGAAAAACTGGTTTGCGGATTAATCGGCGCCAAAGGAATGGGCTTTTCCGATTTGAAAGCATTTCTAAACCAGCCCAATACCGAATGCGCCGCCATTTGCGACGTGGACGAAAGTGTACTCAACCAGCGGATTGCCGATACCGAAAAACTCCAGGGGAAAAAACCGGTAGGATTCAAAGATTACCGGAAACTGCTGGAAATGCCCGGAATTGATGTGGTAATCATTGGAACACCTGACCACTGGCACTGCCTGCCCATGGTGGAAGCCTGCCAGGCCGGCAAAGATGTGTACTGCGAAAAACCGCTCGGAAATTCCATCGAAGAAATAAACATCATGGAACGTGCGGCAAAAAAATACAAAACCGTGGTACAGGTGGGCATGTGGCAACGCAGCGACCCACACTGGCGCGATGCCGTTGAATTTGTAAAATCAGGAAAGTTAGGGAAAATCCGCACCGTGCGTACCTGGGCTTACCAGGGTTGGATGGAACCGGTACCGGTTCAGCCCGACAGCGATCCACCAGCAGGAGTTGATTACGATTTCTGGCTGGGGCCTGCGCCCAAACGACCATTCAATCCCAACCGCTTCCACTTCAACTTCAGGTGGTTTTACGACTATGCCGGCGGGTTAATGACCGACTGGGGCGTTCACATTATCGATTACGGTTTGTTTGGAATGGGCGACCCGGTTCCCAAATCGATCATGGCTATGGGAGGAAAATTTGCCTATCCCGACGATGCCTCGGAAACACCCGATACGCTGCAGGCCTTGTATGAATTCGACGGGCACACTATGCTGTGGGATCACGGAACCGGCATTGATGGCGGTTACTACGGCCGCAACCATGGCGTTGGATTTGTTGGAAACAACGGCACGTTGGTGGTTGACAGGGGTGGCTGGGAAGTCATTCCCGAAAAAAAGAAAGGCGCCGACCTGATCGAACGGGTTGACTTAATAAAAGGCACGGGAAAAGGGCTCGACCTGCACATGGCCAATTTTATTGAAGGGGTAAAAACCCGGAACCAAAACGTAAATGCCAATATTACCGTGGCTGCCAACACCGCGCGCGTGGCACACCTGGGGAACATCGCTCACCGCACCGGGCACCGGTTGTACTGGGATTCGTCCAACAGTAAATTCATCGACGACGATGCTGCCAACGGTTACCTGATCCCGGAATACCGCGCCCCGTGGGCTCTTCCAAAAGTATAACGTATTTCCAGATATATAAAAACAGGCTCTCCAGGGCCTGTTTTTTTCTTCACGCTGTAACTTTATTCCTCTCAAACCGTCTGATATCCATTGGAATCAGAAAAAAAGATTTATCAACACATTACCTGGATTACATTCATGAAACAGAACCGCTTATTTTACATTGATAACCTTCGGATTTTTCTCATCAGCCTTGTAGTATTGCATCATTTTGCCATTACTTATGGTGCGCCCGGCGACTGGTATTACAACGAAACAGAAGCCGGCTTCCCCGAAGTGCTTTTTATGTCCATGTTTGTGGCCACCAACCAGTCATTTTTTATGGGAATGTTTTTCTTTATTTCTGCCTTTTTCATTTTGCCGTCGCTGGAACGGAAAGGACTGAAAAAATTCATTTCCGATCGGTTGCTGAGGTTGGGGATTCCGTTACTGGCGTTTTACTTTGTCCTCTCGCCGCTCACCGTATTTATCAAAGATTATTTCATCGCCGGAAAAGAAACCCCGCTGACGGAATATCTGCTGAATGGCTGGGGCCGGGGATTTGGGCCACTATGGTTTGTCGAGGCTTTGCTCATTTTTACATTTGTATTTTTTATACTTCGGCAAACCGGATTGAAACTACGTATTAAATTTCCGGGAACAGCCAAAATCATTGCATTTGCACTGATAACCGGGCTGCTGCAGTTTATCATCCGTATCGAACGGCCGGTGGGTTGGAGTATGCCTTTCACCAATTTCCAGTTCCCGTTCTTTGTCCAGTACATTTTTCTTTTTGTTTTAGGCATTATCGCTTACAAAAATAACTGGCTCGAATCCATCTCTTTTCAAACCGGAAAACGGTGGTTTCTTTTTGCACAGTCACTCATTTTTATCGGTTTTCCGTTGCTGTTTATTGCGGGCGGTGCTACCCAAAACGGTACCGATGCTTTTATGGGAGGTTTTACCTGGCAAAGCCTGGGCTATGCCGTGTGGGAACAGGTTCTGTGTGTTTCGCTAATTATTGGTCTGCTGGGAATTTCAAAAGAACTTTCGAACAAGCAGGGAAATACAGCCAGGCAACTTTCAGAAAGTGCTTATGGCGTATTTGTTTTTCACGCTCCGCTAATTGTGGGTGTGAGTGCTTTTTTTGCCGGATGGGATATTTCAGCGCTCCTGAAATTTCTCATACTATCGCCCATCGCTCTGGTAACCTGTTTTTTAACCGCGTGGATTGCAAAACAAATTCCGGGCGTTAAAAACGTGCTCTAACCTTTATTTTTCATTATCAATTCTTTTTGTTTTCAAATAATAATCTTTCTTCCCGGCAAACTTCGGGAAATGAATTAAATTTGTGATCCTTCCCGTTCATCAAATAGAAGGGGCAATAATTTTTAAGATTTTGAAAATGAGCTTATTGATTGTATTATACATTACCAATTTCATAAAAACCCTTTTCATCATTGCCGTCATTTATTACGGCATCCGGATTTTCACCCGGTATATTCTCCCTTCGATCGTTGACAAGGGAATAAAAAACATGCAGCAGAAAATGAATGATCAACAACGCCAGCAGCGTCCGTCGAGGCCCGAAGGTGATGTCATTATCGAAAAAAACCAGCGCAATTCGCAAAACACCGGGCAAAATCAGGGCGAATATGTCGATTTCGAGGAAGTGGAATAATTCGAAAAAATTCAATCCTGTTATCCTGTTTTCCGGTTGCTGAAATACCTTTCGCGAACATGAAAAAAACAAACGCCGCCCGCCTGCTCGACAACCACAAGGTCATTTACGAAATGGTAGAATACCCGGTGGACGAAAACGACCTGAGCGCAGTGAACGTGGCCGCCAAACTGGGGCAAAATGTGGAACAGGTATTTAAAACCCTCGTACTGCGCGGCAATGCAACCGGGATTTTTGTAGTTGTGGTTCCTGGCGACGCGGAAGTGAACCTGAAAAAAGCCGCAAAACTGTCGGGGAACAAAAGTGTGGAAATGGTCCACATGAAAGAGTTGCTGGGGCTGACCGGCTACATCCGGGGCGCCTGCTCGCCACTGGGCATGAAAAAACGGTACCCCGTTTTTATCCACGAAACCTGCCTCAGTTTTGGTTTTATCTATGTCAGCGCCGGAATCCGCGGTATGCAGCTCAAACTCGCTCCCACCGATTTAATCGCCTGCACCGGCGCGGAGGTGTGCAACGTCATTGATTAAATAACCCGTGTAACCTTGAGTAAACATTATTTTTCCCAAACACCCGTCATTTATGTTTTTACTTTAGCATCGAATGCCTATTTTTGCAGCTACTTAAAAATCAGATTTTTTTGAACATGAAGAAACCAACGGTATTAAGCGGGATCAGGCCGACAGGCTTTTTGCACCTGGGCAACTATTTTGGGGCAGTACGTAATTTTGTGCGGATGCAGGACGATTTCAACTGTTTCTTTTTTATCGCCGATATCCATTCGTTAACCACCCACCCAACGCCCGAAAACCTGCAGTCAGGGGTAAAACAGGTACTAGCCGAATACCTTGCCTGCGGCATTGATCCGGAAAAGGCAACCATTTATATTCAGAGCGATGTTCCCGAAGTCACCGAGTTGTATGCTTTCCTGAATATGAATGCCTACCTTGGAGAACTGGAACGCACCACATCGTTTAAGGAAAAAGCCCGCCAGCAACCCGACAATGTCAATGCCGGCCTGCTCACCTATCCGGTGCTGATGGCTGCCGATATTATCATTCATAAAGCCAACTATGTACCGGTTGGGAAAGACCAGGAGCAAAACCTCGAAATGGCCCGAAAATTTGCCAAACGCTTCAACCGCATGTACGGCAAAAAAGTGTTCCCAACCCCACGGCCATACACATTCGACGGAAAAGACATGATTAAAGTACCCGGTCTCGATGGCAGCGGGAAAATGGGAAAATCGGAAGGAAATGCCATCAACCTTTACGACGATCCGAAGGAAATCCGCAAAAAAGTGATGCGTGCCGTGACCGACTCGGGCCCCACTGAAATGAACCAGCAAAAACCCGAACCCATTCAGAACCTTTTTACCCTTCTCGATATCGTATCGAAACCCGATGTGGCCGCCCATTTCAACGAGCTGTACAACAAATGCGAAATCCGCTACGGCGATATGAAAAAACAACTGGCCGACGATATTATTTCCTATACCGAACCCATCCGCAACCGGATTATTGAAATTCTGGAAGATGATGCTTATCTGGCCAAAGTGGCCCGGATGGGAGCCGAAAAAGCGCGGGAGTCAGCTTCCCGTACGCTGGCCGAAGTCAAAGAAGTGATCGGGATTAAACGGCTGTTCTAAAAACAGCATATACCCCAATAAATGTTTGGCCGGGCTGTTGTCCGGCCATTTTTATTTCAATTTGCCCGGCATTGGCAAATCACTGTTTTTATTCTTATTTTTGATTTCTTTCAAAAACTTACGCTTATGAAATCCATCAACCGAAGAAAATTTCTGAGTACAGCCGGGGCCGCCTCCGCATTCATGCTGCTAAAACCATCCACCGTGTTCGGGACAACAGCCAACTCGGCAATCCGTCTCGGTATCATTGGCTGTGGAAACCGCGGGACTTCTGTAATTTCCGACATGGTGAAACATACCCGTGCCCGTATTTTTGCCATGGCCGACTTATTTGACTACCAACTGGAAAAAGCCCGGCCAAAATTCGACCTTTTGAACCAGGAAAATGGCGGGGTTAAAGTTGATTCGTCAAAAATTTTCAGCGGTTCAAAAGCTTATGCAGAACTGCTGAACGATCCGGATGTGGATGCTGTTTTGATTTCGGCGCCAGCCTACACGCACCCCGGTTTTCTGGAAGCCGCGGTACTGGCCAACAAACATGTGTATTGCGAAAAACCGGCTGCCCCTGATGTAGCCGGCTGCATACAAGTTATCGAAGCCGGTAAAAAAGCAAATGGAAAAGTAAGTGTTGCCATCGGTTTCCAAATCCGCCATGCCACGCCGTATGCCGAAATGGCCCGCCGTATCCAAAAAGGCGATATCGGCGAGGTGGTGAATGTGCAGTTGTATTACATTTCATCCGGATCGTCCCGGACCGAACCTGCCGGAAATTCGCCCGAGGAATTTATGATCCGTAACCATTTTCATTTCAGCGAATTGTCGGGTGGTATTTTCCTCGACCAGGCCATTCACATGATTGATGTCTGCAACTGGGTGCTGAATGAAAAACCTGAAAACGCCATTGGCCGCGGTAACCTGAAAGGTAGTCCCGATTTTGGCGATACGTTCACCAATTACCAGGTAATTTTCGGGTACCCTCAAAATACCGGTGTCAGTGTTCATTCCACGCAGTTTGGCCCATCGTTTGGCGATGTTTGCGCACGGTTTATCGGTACAAAAGGAATTGCCGAAGCCCATTATAGCCTCGGAGTTTTTATTCAGGGTGAAAATCCCTGGGATTCCGGAATTCTACGCGGCGTTGAACCCACTCCCGAACAAAGGTCAGCCGGAGCGTTTACCTCTGCCTTGCACGATTCAACCCCCAATAAAGTGAAGGCTTTTATCAACAGCATCGAAACCGGCAACCTCATCAACGAAGCACAATCAGGTGCGACATCAACGCTTTCAGCTATTTTAGGCCGGATGAGCGCTGAATCGAAAAAAGAAACGGGTTGGGAAGAA
>CAZHKI010000216.1:0-880 GCA_964533365.1 uncultured Maribellus sp.
CTTTGGTAAATCCTCTTGACTTTGTATAAATATAATCTTCAGGATTAAATTCTTCAGCGTTGGGAATCAGTTCCGTCCTGCGTTTATCGCCGTATTTGTTTTTAATTTCAAGCAGTTCATCCTTGATGATTTGCATCCTTAGTGCAATATCGGAAAGTACCTGTTTGAGATATTCGATTTGACGGATGATTTCTTCATATTCTTTGCGTAACTTATCCTGTTCGAGGCCAGTGAGTTGCCGGAGCCGCATTTCCACAATGGCACGGGCCTGGATTTCTGTAAGTTCAAATGTTGTCATTAACCGTTCTCTGGCTTCATCGGGAGTTGAAGAAGAACGTATAATGGAAATCACCTCATCAATATGATCGCTGGCAATGATTAATCCTTCGAGAATGTGGGCCCTTTTTTCAGCCTGCTCTAATTCATAGCGTGTCCTGCGGATAACCACATCGTGCCGGTGTTCAACAAAGTAGTGAATTAAATCTTTTATGTTTAACAACTTCGGCCGACCATTTACCAGCGCAATGTTATTTACATTAAATGTTGTTTGCAGCGATGTGTTTTTGTACAGTTGGTTGAGCACGACGTTGCTCATGGCGTCCCTTTTCAGGTCATATACCACGCGCATCCCTTCCCTGTCCGACTCATCGTTTACATTCGAAATTCCTTCAATTTTTTTCTCATTGACCAGATCGGCTGTTTTTTGGATCATTTCAGCCCTGTTCACCATGTATGGGATTTCAGTGATTACAATTTTTTCTCTTCCACCTTCGTTTTCAATATGAACTTTTCCCCTGACAACAATTCGTCCGCGACCCGTTTCAAATGCTTCCTGTACTCCCTGGAAACCATAGATAATTCCTCCGGTGGGAAAATCCGG
>CAZHKI010000216.1:890-6930 GCA_964533365.1 uncultured Maribellus sp.
TTTCCGAAATGGGAATGTCAGGGTTGTCAATATATGCAATGGTTGCATCAATGGTGTCCGATAAATTGTGAGGGGGCATATTAGTGGCCATACCTACTGCAATTCCTGAAGTTCCATTAACAATTAACTGTGGAATTTTTGTTGGCAGTACAGTGGGTTCGGTTAGCGATTCATCAAAATTTGGCTGAAAATCGACGGTGTTCTTATCTAAATCAGCCAGCAGTTCTTCCGCGATTTTTGCCATACGGGCTTCGGTATAACGCATAGCTGCGGGGCTGTCACCATCAATTGAACCGTAGTTCCCCTGCCCGTCAACCAAAGGATATCGTAACGACCAATCCTGTGCCATACGCACCATGGTAAAATAAACCGAAGAGTCGCCGTGAGGGTGATATTTCCCCAAAACTTCCCCAACAATTCTGGCCGATTTTTTATATCCGCGGTTCGAGAAAATGCCTAATTCACTCATTCCGTACAATACACGGCGGTGAACCGGCTTTAAACCATCCCTGACATCGGGCAATGCCCGCGAAACGATAACCGACATGGAATAATCGATATAAGCAGATTTCATCTGCTCTTCGATGTTTATTCTGATAATCTTTTCTCCTTCAATCATTTATATCTCCTTTCAAAATAAAATATCACTTCAAAAAAATGACCCACAAAAATAGTAAATTCATCGGGCATAAGGGTGTTTTTATGGGTTTTTAATCCTTTTACCGGGCGAAAATATCAACAATTTAACTGTCAATAATTCCGCTTCAACTTATTTCATTTAATAACTTGTCAGTTATTCGTTATTTTTGCAGATGTTTTTTCAGTAATTTAGTATTTCAACTTTTGGGAATCATTTTTGTTGGTAAAGGAAAAATTTTTATAAAATATGGATGCACAATTTTCACCAAGAATAAAAGATATAATTGGATACAGCCGGGAGGAGGCCATACGATTAGGAAATGATTATATCGGTCAAGAGCATTTATTTCTTGGCATTTTAAGAGATGGCGAAGGCATAGCAACAGACATACTGGGAAACTTAGGTGTTGATTTGACAGAAATCAAACTTCTTGTGGAAAAGAAAATACGGACAGAGAAAGAAATCAACCAGAAAGTTGATTTGGTGATGCTGAAATCGGCAGAAAAGTCATTAAAAATGGTATATCTCGAAGCCCGTTCATTTAAAAGTACGACCGTCAACAGCGGACATCTTTTGCTGGCCATTTTGAAAGACAACGAAAATATTGTTACACAGTTGTTAACTGAATTTGGGATCAACTACTTTATTGTAAAATCACAACTTCAGGATTACAAAGGTCCTGAGGCCAAATCTGATTTTCCGGAAAGTGATGATGACGAATCCAGTGATCCATTTTCGAAAAGCCCCGAAGGTACTGGTGCCAAAAGAAGTATGGCAGCTAAATCGGACACTCCGGTATTGGATAATTTTGGCATAGATATCACCAAACTTGCTGAGGAAAACAGCCTCGATCCCATTGTCGGGCGTGAAAAGGAAATTGAAAGGTTAGCCCAGATTTTAAGCCGAAGAAAAAAGAATAATCCGATATTAATTGGTGAACCAGGAGTTGGGAAATCGGCAATTGCTGAAGGTTTGGCCTTAAGGATTGTGGGGAAAAAAGTATCCCGGTTGCTCTTCGACAAACGGGTTGTGAGCCTCGATATTGCATCGATTGTAGCCGGAACAAAATACCGCGGACAGTTTGAGGAACGCATGAAAGCGATTCTTAACGAACTGACCAAAGTAAACAATGTAATTCTGTTTATCGACGAAATTCACACCATTGTAGGCGCCGGAGGCGCCACCGGCTCGCTTGATGCCGCAAACATGCTGAAACCAGCCCTGGCCCGTGGCGACATTCAGTGTATCGGTGCCACAACGCTCGACGAATACCGGCAGCATATTGAAAAAGATGGTGCACTGGAACGCCGGTTCCAGAAAGTTATGGTCGATCCTACTTCGGTGGAGGAAACTATTGAAATTTTGAACAACATCAAAAACCGATACGAAGATCATCATAATGTGATTTATACCCCCGAAGCACTGGAAGCCTGCGCCAAACTCACTGCCCGGTATATCTCCGACCGGTATTTGCCTGATAAGGCCATTGATGCACTCGACGAGGCCGGTTCGAGGGTACACATTTCAAACATTAATGTCCCCGACAGTATTGTTAAACTCGAAGAGAAAATTGAAAAAATTAAGGAAGAGAAAATTTCTGCTGTAAAAAGCCAGAATTTTGAATTGGCAGCTAATTTCAGAGATAAAGAAAAAAACTTTCTTCAACTTCTTGAAAAAGAAAAAGAAGCCTGGGAAAAGGAACTGATTAGCCACCGTGAAACCGTTGATGAAAATAAGGTTGCCGAAGTGGTGGCCATGATGTCGGGAGTGCCGGTGCAACGCATTGCCCAGGCTGAAGGGAAACGGTTAATGAATATGTCGTCCGATTTAAAAGGTAAAGTTATTGGGCAAGAAGAAGCTATTGAGAAAATAGTAAAAGCAATTCAGCGAAACCGGGCTGGATTAAAGGATCCAAACCGTCCCATTGGCTCGTTTATCTTTCTCGGGCCTACTGGCGTAGGGAAAACGCAACTGGCTAAAGTACTGGCAACCTATTTGTTCGACAGCATTGACTCCCTGATACGGATCGATATGAGCGAATATATGGAGAAATTCTCCGTTTCCAGAATTGTTGGCGCCCCTCCGGGATATGTCGGCTACGAAGAAGGTGGGCAATTAACTGAAAAAGTTCGCCGGAAACCCTATTCTGTTGTGCTGCTCGATGAAATCGAAAAAGCCCATCCCGATGTGTTTCATTTACTTTTGCAAGTGCTTGACGAAGGTCGGTTAACCGACAGTTTGGGCCGTAATATCGATTTCAGAAATACCATTATCATTATGACCTCGAATATTGGCACCCGGCAATTGAAAGATTTCGGACAAGGAGTTGGTTTTACCACTAACCGTTCGGCAGAACAAGACAATGAACATGCAAAGTATGTCATTCAGAAAGCTTTAAAAAAAGCATTTGCACCTGAATTTCTGAACCGGATTGATGATGTGGTGATGTTCAACTCGCTGGATAAAAAGCACATCTACAAAATTATCGACCTTGAAATCAAAGATCTGTATCAAAGGGTTGAAGCCCTGAACTACAAACTTAAAATTTCGGCAGCTGCCAAAGATTTTATTGCAGATAAAGGATTTGACCCGCAATTTGGCGCCAGGCCATTAAAAAGGGCCATACAGAAATACCTGGAAGATGAAATGGCTGAAATCATAATCAAAGCGTCTATCAGTGAGGGCGATACCATTTCGGTTGGCTACGATAAAAAGAATGAAAAACTAACCATGCGCCTGCTCTCTTCAAAAAGCAGTAAATCACTGCCCGAATAAAATCGGTGCATATTCTATTGATTTAAATCTAAAAACAGAAATAAAAAAAAGCCGGGCGAACCCGGCTTTTTCTGTTATTTGTCAATATCGTCGATGACCCTGATTTTTTCTTTTAGCATTTCAATTTTCTCACGGGTATTTTCAATTTTCTTTTTCACGTCTTCAATGAGCGATTCTGCATTTTTCGATTTGGCAAAGAACCCGATATTGTTGTCCAGCAACACAAGGTCATTTTCCAGTTGTTTCAGTTTGTTCATGTATTTTTCACGTTCCATCCGCATTTTGCTCTGTCCACGGTTCGATTCTGAATACGAATTCATCTTACTCCTGAAATTCAGTAGGTTGCGCTTTTCTTCATCAAGATTCAACTCATCGTACAATTTATTGATTGCATCCCTGAACCGGTTTTGGATATCATCTTTCTTTTTAATGGGAACATGCCCGATTTCAGTCCAGCGACGTTGAAATGATTTCAATGTTTTCAGGTTTTCGCTTACATCGTCAGAAGGCTCAAAATGAATCACTTCTTCAATCAGTTGTTCTTTCAACGCAAGATTATCAACCTGTTCCGTGTCGATACCCGAAAAGTGTTCCGATTTCTTTTCAAAGAAATAATCACAGGCAGCCCTGAACCTTTTCCAGATTATTTCGGAATGTTTCCGCGAAACCGGGCCAATTTCCTTCCACCTTTTCTGTATGTTGATAAAATCCTGTGTCGTCTTTTTCCAGTCGGTGCTGTCTTTCAACGTTTCTGCCTCGAGGCATAAATCCAGCTTCATCTGCAGATTATTTTGCTGAACTTCTTTATTTCTCGAATAGAATTCGCGTTTTCTGTCAAAAAACTTATCGCAGGCCGTGCGGAAACGTTCATAAATTTTGTTATTGTCTTTGCGGGGGGCAAAACCAATGGTACGCCATATTTTTTGAAGCTGTACCAGTTCTTTTGATTTGTCGTCCCACTCTTTGTTGCTGTCTAATTCCAGTTCGTTGATTTCTTCCACTTTTTCGCAAAGTGCTGTTTTTGCATCAAAGTTTTTCTTTTGTTCGGTTTTGCGGGTTTCAAAGAAATCCTGGTATTTTTTGTTGATTTTTGCCGTCGCTGCTTTAAATCTTTCCCAGATGTCTTCCTTGTTTTCGAGTGGCACCGGACCGATTTCGCGCCATTGTTCGTGGTATTTCTGCAAGCTGTTAAATGCTTTTAATACCGATGATTCAACTAAAAGTTCTTCTGCTTTTTCGCAAAGTTCGATTTTGGCTTCCAGGTTTTTCTTCAGATCGAGATCGCGCAGTTCTTTGTTGATTTTTATATAGTCGTAAAAATTCTCAACATGGAAATGGTACGTATCCCAAAGGTTTTTCATCTTCGACTGGGGCACCAATCCGATTTCTCTCCATCTTTTTTGCAGATCCCTGAACTCCTGAAATGTTTTATTGATCGACTCTTCGTTGTTGATTAAAGCTTTTATTTCTTCAATCACGGCATATTTCAATTTCAGGTTTTCTTCTTTTTCTGCTTCCAGCTTTTTGTTGAATTCGATTCTGACATTCCGGTATTCTTTCAGTAATTCCTTGATGTCGTTTTCATATGGATCTTCTTCGGGTACAAATTCTTCTTCAATTCCACCATCAGCTAAGAACTGCTTTTTTTGTTCCTCTAGGTTTTCGTTCAGGTTTTTATAAAAAATCGCTTTTATCGCGTCAATATCATCTTTTATGTCGTATTCGTCCTGAGTTTCCAGGAGGTCGCGCATAGCATTGACCAGTTCAATCTGCGTATAGTTGGAATAATCTGTTACTTCTTTCTCTGAAGCGATAACAGAATCATTTTCGATGGGAACCTCTTTAATGCTTTTTTCTGATAATTCTGTACTTGCCGCTTGTACGGGTTCTGCTGCAATTTCAGGTTTGTTTTCCGGTACTGTTTCTGTAACCTCTTTGTCTTCGCCAGTTTTTTCAACAGGAATTACCTCGGGTTCAGAGATTATTGTATCGTTTGCATCAACCGGATTCTGTTCGGGTTGGCTAATTTCCGGTTGTTTTTCCTCTGCAAGTGAGGTAATTTCTGACTTACCGGTTTCTTCCTCCATTGGTAATTCACTGGTAGTTTCGTCAGGTTTTTCTTCCGGTACAATTTCATCCGGTTCTTCCTGAACGACTTCCACAACATTTTCCACTAAAACCAACGTTCCGCTTTCTTCTTCCAAAGCGGGATTTTCGTCAACAGCGGGTTTGGCTACTTTTGCTTTCTTAACTTTTTTTGCAGCAGTAATGTTATCAGAATTTTCAGTTTCTGATATTTCCATACTTTTTAACTCTTCTGAGTTTTTGAGATCTTTAGGTTCCATTTACAAATATTTAATTACCGTATATCAACGGTGTGCATAATTCCTTTAGGTTACGAAAATAGACAATTAAGCCATAAAACTCAAAGATTTTCAGGTAAAATTGAATTCCCGTTTTTTTGTATTGATTCTTCATATGAATTTAAACAAAAATAAAAATTCAAAATATCAACTTAACCTGAATATCAATTAAAGTGTGAACAATATTATTTTCAAAAGATTGATTGACTGTGAATTACAAAATTGATTTTTATCTTTCATAAACTGATACACCGAAAGCCGC
>CAZHKI010000217.1:0-4613 GCA_964533365.1 uncultured Maribellus sp.
GCGAGCACGGCGAAGCAATCTTTACAAATAGTTTTTGCTTAACCGGACAACATTGTTTTTTAATATTTTTTTTCAAAATTATATTCCTGAATTTCTGATGTTTGAAATTTGTATGTAAAAAACTTTGAAAAAAGCAGTCCCTACCTGCACCCGCTTTCAAAACTACACATCTCTCCCAACAGTCAGCCCGATGCAATTGTCGGGTTAGGAATTCTCTCACTGGCTGCCATTTTGGTTCTTGTTCTTGCCAGTGTAAACTATGTGAACCTTTCGCTGGCCAATTCAACGCAACGCTCAAAGGAAATCGGGATTAAAAAAGTAATTGGTTCATCAAAAAAACTCATCGCTTCTCAATTTCTGTCCGAAACCATTCTGCACACACTGTTTGCCACTGTTCTGTCACTTTTTGTGGCACAGGCTTCTTTCCCGTTGTTAAACCGGATACTGAACAGGAATATCGATTTTTCGATTTGGAACGATGGAAAGCTTTTGGTTTTCATTTTATTGGTAAGCTTGCTTGTTGGCGTACTTTCAGGATTGTACCCGGCGCTGGTTATTTCGGCCTACAACCCTGTTAAAGTGCTGAAAGGCAAACTGTTCAGCAACGGCGGAAATTCAATCAGCGTTAAAAAGATTTTGGTGGCAGCGCAGTTTTCCATCTCGCTGTTTATGCTCATCGTTAGTTTTATCCTTTTCAACCATGTAAATTTTATCCTGAACAAGGATTTGGGATTCGACAGCAAAAACATTCTTTATACCGAAATAAACCCCCGCGATAAAATGGAATTTGAAACGGTGAAAACACGATTGTTGCAGCATCCCGAAATCGCCGGAATTTCGTTTTCAAGCACCATTCCTTTCATCGGGAATATTGGCGGATATGTAACCTGGGAAGGCGCTGCACCCGACGAAAAGGAAATGATTAGCCGCAACTATGTGAATTATGATTTTATCCCGACTTACAACCTGAAAATGGTTTATGGCCGTAATTTTTCAAAAGAATATCCGGCGGATAATAAGGGTTGTATTATTAACGAAACAGCGTTGAAGGTTTTTGGCTGGAGCGACCCGATTGGCAAGCTGATTTACCTGGAAGGAAAACCATTTCCGGTAATTGGAGTGGTAAAGGATTTTCATCCGTTCTCGGTCCACAATCCAATCCCAACCTACATCATGTTCCTGAACAGCAATGTAATTAATGGCTCAACCCTGTTGTCGGTTCGGTACACAGGCGATGAACAAAAAGCCAGGGCATTGGTAACCAGTGAGCTCAATACCATTTTCCCAAATGATCCGTTCGAGTTTAAAGACTTTAGTGTTGCATTTTATCTCGACGATGCAATCCCTTTCTGGCAAACGATGAAAGGGATGTTTATCTTTTTTGCTGTGGTAACGCTGGTTATTTCAACCATCGGATTATTCGGACTTATTCTTTTCACGGTTAAACGGCGTACCAAGGAGATTGGTGTACGTAAAGTACTTGGCAGCTCGGTTGTTTCGGTGTACTGGCAACTCTCAACCGAAGTGATTGGTATGCTTGGTTTCGCCATTTTGGTAGGCTGCCCGGCCGCAGTTTACATTTACAAAACAATGCCCGGAGCTTACAAAGAGCCGCTTTCGATTACTGCATTTATTGTTTCGGTAGCTCTTGTAGCGGTTATTGGGCTGTTGACAATTAGTTACCATGTACTGAAAATTGCTGTAAGTAATCCGGTTGAGGCGTTGAGGCATGAATAGTCTCAAACTGTGATTAAATGATTGCATGAAAACTATGATTTGAAAAGATATGACTGAAAATAATTATACAAACGAAAAGTATCCGCTTTCGGATTTGACTGGCAAGATAATCAAATGCGCCATTGAAGTTCATAAACATTTAGGAAACGGATTTCAGGAAGTCATTTACCAGCGGGCATTAGCAATAGAATTTGCAATTCAGAATATTCCATTTGAAAGGGAATTTGAAATGCCGCTGATTTACAAAGGTGAGCATATTGGAACAAGACGTGTGGACTTTTTTGTAGATGGGAAAGTAATGGTCGAGATTAAAGCGGTCATTCAACTTGAAGATGTTCATTTGGCTCAGGCGATAAACTATCTCGAAGCTTACCAAATGGAAGTTGGTCTCTTAATAAATTTTGGAAGCAAAAGCCTGGATTTTAAAAGAGTAATGAATAAGAAAAATAAACCTTGATTATACTGATTAATTGATTGCCTTGATTTTAGAAATAGGAAATATCAAAGTCAATCATAAAATCAACTAATCAAAATTCAAGATAATATCAAAGCCAATCCAAAAATCAATTAATCAAAGTTAAAGACATGATACATTTATCCAACATCGACAAATATTACGATTCGAAATTCCAGCGGACTTTTGTGCTGAAAGGTATTAACCTCGAAGTTAATGAAGGCGAATTCGTCAGCATTATGGGGCCAAGTGGCTCGGGAAAATCGACGCTGCTCAACATCATCGGACTGCTCGACCAACCATCGGCTGGCGAATATAATCTGTGCGACAAATCAGTTCTCGACCTGAAGGAAAAGGTAAAAGTGGATTATCACCGCAATTTTATGGGTTTCATTTTTCAGGCATATCATCTGATTGAAGAGATGACGGTTTACGAGAACATTGAAACGCCGCTGATTTACAAAGGAGTAAAAGGTCGCGACCGACAGGCGATGGTAGCCGATTTGCTCGATCGTTTCAGCATTGTGGCCAAAAAAGACCTTTTCCCGCAGCAGCTTTCGGGCGGACAACAGCAGTTAGTGGGAATTGCCCGCGCCATTGTGGGCAAACCCAAACTTTTGTTAGCCGACGAACCTACCGGGAATCTTCATTCTTTACAGGGCGAAATGATTATGGAAACCCTGAAAGCGCTGAACGACGAAGGAATGACCATCATTCAGGTTACCCACAACGAAAAATTTGCCGGGTACGGAAAACGCATTATCAGGCTGGAAGACGGGTATATCAGAAGTGATGGGAAAAACGTCTGAATCAGGATTTGCAGGATGAGAGGATGAACAGGATTTTGGTAACAATAAAAAATGGTGACACACTATCTTACAAAAAAGAATTATTCAGGGAGAAATAATCCTGAAAATCTTAAAATCTGGAAAATCCTGATTCAGACAATTGGAACGCAGCAACAAAGTGCATTGCGATATGTGTAAATAGTTTGACATATTAATTTTAAAAACGAATAATATGTTGTTTCAGTTTGTTATTAGAAACCTGAGGAGGCACCCCTTCCTGAGCTTCCTAAAAATATTGGGTTTGGCATTGGGATTAAGTGGAATACTCTTCATCATACTATTTCTGAAGAATGAACTAACTTATGATTCGTACCATAAAAACGCAGAAAGGATTTTCCGCTTCACGGTTACCGACCCAACATTTCTCGGCAACAACCATTTTGCCCGGATAATTAAATCGGAGCAGGTCCCGGCAATGGCAGCATACTTTCCTGAAATCGAAAGTTATGTGCGCCTCTCCGAAATCCGGGGCGGGGTGATGAAACACGGCGAACAGTATTATTCGATTAACGAAGCTTTTGAATGTGACAGCACCTTCTTTAAAGTTTTTGATGCTGAACTGCTTGTTGGTGAAAAAAACTCTGTCCTTGAAAATCCTGCTTCGATGGTAGTTTCTGAGTCGTTTGCCCGGAAAGTTTTTGGGAAGACCGACCCCGTCGGCCAAATCATTTCGCTGCCTGCCGGACAATTTTATGGCGATCAGTCTGATTATACCATAAAAGGAGTGATGAAAGATTTCCCTCAAAACAGCCACTTCCACCCCGACCTGGTTGCCACACCTGCTCGTGGCCCCATTCAGTGGTGGGCCTACACCTACCTGCTTTTAAGTAAAAATGCCAACCCTGAGAACATTGCCAGCGGCTATAAACAGTTTCTGGAAAAAGTTTCGGGCAACCCAAACCTCAAAACCGAAACAAAAGCCTATCTGCAAAAAATCACCGACATCCACCTTCAATCCGACAAACTGCGCGAAATTGAAGCCAACGGGAATACAACCAATATTTATGTGTTGTCGATTGCTGCCTTTATCCTGTTGCTGATTTCGATGAGCAACTATGCCAGCCTCAACCTGGGAATGGCCGGGTTCAACAACAAATTCGTCAATATCAACCGCATCCTGGGTTCAACCCGCTTTATCAACCTGAAATATCTCGCCGGCGAAAGTTTTTTGATAGTGACGGGTTCGGTTATACTTGCCGTGTTGATCACGTTTCCGGTCAACTCGTTTATCAAAAATTATTTTGGGCTTGATTTATTGAAAGGGAATGCCCTGCTGGCAACCATCGTGCTGATTGTTTTCAGCCTGCTTGGCATTTTGTCGGGGTTGCAGCCTGTGATAAAACAAGCCATCGGGAAAATTTACCGCCCCGAAGTGAGCCTGGTGAAAACCGGCAAGATTGCAGTCAGCCGTGGAATTATCATCACCCAATATACATTTGCCATTATCCTCATCGCTGCAGTGATTGTCATTTCAAGGCAAACCAATTTTGCCCTCAACCAGTCGATGGGTAGCAAGGAGAACAACATCCTTTGTTTTGAGTTGCCAACTCGATATAGGTGCATATTTTCCCTTG
>CAZHKI010000217.1:4623-6913 GCA_964533365.1 uncultured Maribellus sp.
GTCGGTACACGCCAATGTTCAGCAAAAATTTGAAACTTTTAAGTCCGAACTTCTGAAAAACAGCTCCATCGAATCGGTTTCGGCCATGCTCGAACCTCCCGGCGGCGAAGCCAACGATATGTTCCGGTTCGAAATGGAAGGCACCGAACCGGCAGAAAAAGAAAAAAGTATGATTGGCGTTTTCCCGTGCGATTATTCCTTTGCCTCACTTTTTGGCCTCAACTTCGTGGCTGGCACCAACTTCTCGGAAAACAACACCGATGTTGACGGTTCAGGCGAATACCTGATAAACGAAACAGCCATGAACTATCTGGGTTACACGAATGCAGCCGAGATTGTCGGGAAAAACTTTGCACTGATTTCCTCAAGCCCCGGAATTTCCATCCCAAAAGGGAAAATCACCGGGGTAGTAAAGGATTTCCACCTTTCAACACTGAAAAAGAAAGTGGGTCCGCTGGTCATGTTCAAACGCGATAAACTGTGGCTGCTCAATTTTGTGGTTTCCTACAAGCCCGGCCAACGCGAAGCCGCCTTTGCCGGCATCCAAAAAGTATGGAGCAATTTATTTCCAACCTACCCGCTTTCGTACGAACACGTTGATACCATGTACCAAAAGGTGTATAAGACCGAACTCCTGCAGGCAAAACTGCTGAGCATTTTTACGCTTATCTCAATTTTTATCAGTTCGATGGGGCTGCTGGGGATTTCGCTTTTGGTGGCGCAGCAACGGGTGAAAGAGATCGGAATTCGCAAAGTAAACGGCGCCACGGTGTCCGGAATCCTGTCGATGCTAAATAAAAACTTCGTGGTTTGGGTAGTTGTCGCTTTTGTGGTGGCGACGCCCGTTGCCTGGTTTACCATGCACAAATGGCTCGAAAGTTTTGCCTACAAAACCACTTTAAGCTGGTGGATATTTGCGCTGTCGGGTTTGCTGGCGCTGGGAATTGCATTGCTGACTGTAAGTTGGCAAAGCTGGCGGGCAGCTACAAGGAACCCGGTGGAAGCGCTGAGGTATGAATAAATTTTAAACCTTGAAGGTTTGTGTATAAACAGCAGAAACACTTTATTCCCATGAATATTTCAGAAAACATTAAGTCGGGCATCCGGCATCTTAAAGCAGATAAAACAAATACGCTGATAAATCTTACCGGGCTGGCGCTCGGTCTTGGCATTGTTACAATAGTGCTTGTTTTTGTGTTGAACGAGCTTGGGTACAACCGCTCGTTTGCCTACCGTGACAGGATTTACCGGGTACTCAACCTGAACGAATCGGACAATAACATATGGGCTAATACTCCTCTTGTTGTTGGCGAAACGGCAAAGGAGCAATTCGCCGAAGTAGAAAATATGGTTCACCAGTATAATGTTTCGGATATTGAAGTTAAAAAAGATGGAGAATTTATTCCTGACCAGAATGTACTTTGTACCGAAGGCGCATTCCTTGAAGTTTTTGGAGTTAAATTGCTGCAGGGGAGTGCTACAGGATTCGACCAGTCAAAAGAAAAAATCATGCTGAGTAAAACATCGGCTGAAAAATACTTCGGAAGCGACAATCCGATTGGAATGATTCTGGAAATCAGAAAAAACGGACATTTATCACGGATGGAAGTTGTGGCTGTATATAACGATTTGCCCAAAAACTCCACGATTAAAGCTTTATTTATTGCCAGCACCGAATTTGGGTTGGAAAAACTGACCGAAAATATGATTTCGACAGGTGAAGCTCCAACTGTTCAGACCATGAAAGAATCGTGGTACTGGGGGAACGGGCTGTTTTTTACCAATTATATTTTAGTACGCGATGGAACTTCGGTTGCACAACTCGAAGCAAAATTCCGCCAGTTGGGTTTGCAACACTCCGAAAATGACGAGAAACTCAACCTATCACTTCAACCGTTGAACGATGTTTATTTTGGTTCAGGAAAAATTGTGGATAACAATGCCGGCGACAAAGGCGACCTCAGTATGTTGTTTATCCTGGTGTCGATAGGTGTACTTATTTTGGCGATGGCCTGCATTAATTATCTTAATTTATCATCGGCCCAGGCTATGACCCAAACTAAATCGCTGGCTGTTCGGAAAGTTTGTGGCGCTTCTGCCAAAGTCCTTGTTTTTCAAATGATGTTCGAATCGGTGTTCGTTTCACTTTTGGCCTTGCCATTTTCGCTTCTGTCTGCCCATTTTTCGCTTCCGTTTATCAGTCAGCTTTTGGGTAAAACATATAGTTTATCGGTTACCAGTCAGTTCTTCACCGCTTTTAGCATTCTTGTTGTCATCGCTGTTGGCACCG
>CAZHKI010000218.1:0-6887 GCA_964533365.1 uncultured Maribellus sp.
CCGGATCTCCTCACAGGCAGCAATCCCATCCATTTCGGGCATCATCACATCCAGTATAATCAGGTGCGGAATTTTCTTCTCTGCAATCTTTATGGCTTCCAGACCGTTTTTTGCGGTGTAAACCTTGTATCCTTCTTTTTCAAGGTTGTAACTGATGAATTCGAGGATGTCAACTTCGTCGTCAACCAACAGGATTTTAAAAACATTTTCACTCATATCCGGGAAATTTTATACAACAAATGTAATTGCATTATTTTAAAGCTTCATTAAAAATACACTAAAATAGAATTAAAACAAGTGGAGTTTAATAATTTGCCTTTTCGAGGGTAAAGGTAAAAGTGGTACCCTCGTCGAGAACACTTTGAACATTAATGGTTTGGTTGTGGGCTTCAATGATGTGTTTTACGATTGACAATCCCAGGCCGGTTCCTCCCTGCTCACGCGATCGGGATTTATCGACCCGGTAAAACCGTTCAAATATGCGGGGAAGATCTTTTTTGCTGATCCCAATCCCGTTATCGGAAACCTCAACCATAATTTTTTCATCGAAATCGTATATTCCCACTTTAACAAAACCTTTTTTCTTGCCGTATTTGATTCCGTTGGTAACCAGATTGGAAAGCACTTCGATAATTCTTTTTTTATCGGCATGAACCAAAACGGGTTTATCGGGTTTATTGGAAAACTGAAGCGTTATTTTTTGTTCTTTGGCCATCATGTGTTCCATTTCAAACACCTCTTCCACCAGTTTTATCATATCGAAAACAGTGTAATGAGGTTTAAGCTCGCCGGTTTCGAGTTTGGTAATCGATTCGAGGTCTTCCACAATCGAAATCATCCGGTCGATACTTTTCTCTGAACGCGTTAAATAAAGTTTGTTGATCTTGGGATCTTCCAGACCACCTTCAAGCAGGGTGAGAATATATCCCTGGATGTTAAAAATCGGGGTTTTCAGTTCGTGTGATACATTCCCCACGAAATCTTTCCGGTAGCGTTCCAGTTCTTTCAGCCTTTCAATTTCCAGTAACTGGTTGTGAGCCCATTCTTCGGCATCGTGTTCCACTTCGGCCAAATCAACAAATCCATCCTTTGTTTTCATCCAGGATTCTTTCCCTTGTTGCGGAATATATTTGATGATCTTATAGATCGGTTTAATTTTCTCGGAAACAAACCGGTTCACAATATACTGCACCAGAAAATAAGCCACCATAAAAAAAACCAGGAGGGCAACGGGCAACATTACATATAAAAGTTGCGTTTGAGGCAGAAAAAGCCAGAACAGGAAGGCGATCACAGAGAGGAAAGCCGAAATAAATAATACGACCTGTTTCGATGAAAATCTGTTCATATTCCTTAATTTTAGGGGGTAAATTTACGAAATAAATGCTTTACGTTGATTAACAGTAATTTTAAGGTTAGTTAATGTTTTTTTAATTTTAAAACCGTTACTAGTTTTTTCAGAGCATCTATATTTGCCTACCATTATAATAAAGGAAATAAATGGAAAACTTTTACCTTATTTTAGTTGTAATATTACTGGCACTTGCCTGTTCCGATTTAATTATAGGAGTAAGCAACGATGCTGTCAACTTTTTGAATTCCGCTTTCGGTTCTAAAGCAGCTCCCAAATGGCTGATATTTATAATGGCCGGCCTGGGTGTTTTTATCGGGGCTACCTTTTCCGACGGAATGATGGAAGTGGCCCGAAAAGGGATTTTTCATCCCGAGATGTTTTACTTCTCCGAAATCATGGTCATTTTCATCTCGGTAATGCTGACCGACATTGTGCTGATTGACACGTTTAACACTTTTGGGATGCCTACTTCCACTACGGTATCCATTGTTTTCGAATTGCTGGGGTCGGCGGTGGCTGTTTCCATTGTAAAAATCAAACAAATGGGCGGTTCAGTATTGGAACTTGCCAACTATATTAACTCTGAAAAAGCACTTGCCATAATTGGGGGTATTTTGCTTTCCGTAATTATCGCGTTCACTTTTGGGGCGCTCATTCAGTACCTTGCCCGGCTGATTTTTACCTTTAACTATAAAAACCCGATGAAATACCTGGGTTCGATGTTTGGAGGGATTGCCATTACGTCCATCACTTATTTTATTTTAATCAAAGGAATCAGCGGTTCTGCCTTTGCAGAAATTCAGGTTGGAGGGGGTGAAACGCTGGAGAGCTGGGTTAGCCACAACAGCGGATTGCTGATGCTCTACAGTTTTATTTGCTGGACCATTTTACTTCAACTGCTGAAATGGCTGTTCAACTTCAAAATATTAAAAACCATCGTTCTGGTTGGGACTTTTGCCCTGGCCATGGCTTTTGCCGGCAACGACCTGGTTAACTTCATTGGAGTCCCGCTGGCCGGGTTCAGTTCTTTTAAAGCCTGGCATGCAGCCGGATACCCCGCAGCAGAATCCTTTTCCATGGAATCGCTGGCCGGGCCTGTCCAAACTCCCACTTACATGCTGGTTATTGCCGGTTTAATCATGATCACCACCCTCATTCTTTCAAAAAAGGCCAAATCGGTAATTGCCACTTCGGTCGATTTATCGAGGCAAAGCGAAGGTTCCGAGCGGTTTGGATCATCACTTGCTGCCCGCCTTTTGGTTCGCAGTGGCATCAACTTTAATAAATCACTTGAAAAAATTTTGCCTGAAAAGGTCAACCAGCTGGTACAGAAACGGTTTACCCCCGTTCCATATTCCGGCGACGACACCGACGCCCCCGCTTTTGACCTCATCCGCGCATCCATTAACCTGGTAGTGGCCAGTATTCTGATTGCATTTGGAACATCGCTCAAACTCCCGCTTTCAACTACTTATGTCACCTTTATGGTTGCCATGGGTTCATCGCTGGCCGACCGTGCCTGGGACCGCGAAAGCGCCGTGTACCGCATATCCGGCGTTTTTGCCGTAATCGGCGGATGGTTCCTGACGGCAATTGTCGCCTTTACCATTGCAGCGACCTTTGCTTCCATCATTTCCATTGGGGGTAAAGTCTTCATTTTTATTGCCCTGGCGCTCGTTCTCTTTTTAATACTCAGAACTCACATCCTGTTCAAAAAACGCTCCAACTACATTATCAATCAGGAAGAAGACACCATTGATGAAAACGACGGTACAGATGCCATGCTGGCCAAAAGCACCAAACAGGTCATCAAAGCCATTGTTAACACCAACCACATCATTTCGCTGGGCATCGAAAGTTTCCTCGAAGAAGACCGGAGCGGGCTGAAAAAAGCGGAAGCTGCCAGCGACGAATTTTCAAAAAAAGCAAAAAAGAACAAAGACAAAGTTTACACCACCCTCAGTAAACTTACGGAGGGCCCCGTGGATACCAGCCACTTTTACGTGCAAATGATGGACTACAAACGCGAAATGGCCCATGCTGTCCACTATATGCTGGAACCCATTATTTTACACAATTCCAACAACCACAAGCCTTTCACAAAGGAACAGGCCAGAGAAATGACAACTCTCATTTCGCTTACCAACAACTTCTTTAACTATGTTTTACACACTATAAAGGAGAAAAAATTCGAAAACATTGAGTCGCTGGTGGCCGATCGCGAAAAAATATTTGATTACCTGGGGACGATTGAAAAAAACCAAATCAAAAGGATAAAAAACAAGGAAGTAAACACGCGGAATTCACAGTTGTTTTTCAAAATCAATTCTGAAATGAAAACCCTTTTGCTGAATATGATCAACCTGGTAAAATCGTACCGCGATTTTGTAACCATCAGCAAGGTAAAAAAATGATGATGAGAATGCGTTCATTATCCTCAAAGGGAGTTTAGCAAAACCGTTAAACTCCCTTTTTTTGTGTCAGCAAATGAAACACATTTTCAAGGTTCTGTTGTTTTTCCTGCAGGGTTAAAAGTGTCAGCCGGTTATTTACAGCAAAATTGAAAATCGCCGGACGCAAATCAGCGCCACCATCCGATACAACTTCCCACTGTTTGCCAACCTGAGTAATATTTTTTGTCCCGGTCACCGAAAGCAAAAGTTCCGGGTTCACCGGTTCAGAAAATTCAGCAATCACAACCTGGTTCTGTTTGATGCTTCCATTTTTCAAATCCTGCATTGCGCCATCGGCAACAATTTTACCTTTACTGATGATAATAACACGGTTGCAAACAGCCTCTACTTCCTGCATGATATGCGACGAAAGCATGACTGTTTTTTCTTTACTGATTTCGCGGATCAGTCCGCGGATTTCCTCCAGTTGGTTCGGGTCGAGGCCGGTAGTGGGTTCATCGAGGATCAATACCGACGGGTTGTGGATGAGCGCCTGTGCCAATCCAACACGCTGGCGGTATCCTTTCGAAAGCGATCGGATTTTTTTATGCTGCTCGTCGCCCAGTCCGGTCAGCTCAACCATCATGGCAACCCGCTGTAATTTATTCTTCAAATGATAAAATCCGGCCGAAATCTCCAGAAATTCCTTCACATACAAGTCGGTATATAACGGGTTATTTTCGGGCAGGTACCCAATATTATGCCTGATTTCCAGGTTGTCCCCCGAAATTTTTTGCCCATTTACAAATACCTCTCCGGAATCGGCGGGCAGAAAGCCGGTAATTATTTTCATGATTGTCGATTTACCGGCACCATTTGGTCCCAGAAAACCGACCAGTTCACCTTTCCCAATGAAAAAGCTTACCTCGTCAAGCGCTTTTTGCTTTCCAAATAATTTTGTTATATCCCTCGTTTCTACGCTCATATATTTTTAAATGCAAACAAAAATAGTCTATTCTTTTTATTTTGTTCGCATTAGTTTAAATTTGCATTTCAGCATAACAGATTTATTTCAATGAAGGATCGTCATTTCAACTATATCAAAGATTTAACCCGGTACGAAAGACAAAAAACATGGGAAGTAACAGTAGGCGGATGCCCGGTGGGCGGAAATAATCCCATCCGCATTCAAACCATGACCGACACTGATACAAAAGATACCGATGCCATTATTGAACAAATCATCAGTTTGATAAAAGCCGGCGCCGATTATGTACGGGTTACGGTAAAAGGAATTTATGACGCCGAAAATATCCGGAACGTGAAAAGGGAACTTGTCGCCCGGGGCTACAACACCCCGCTCATTGGCGATATCCATTTCAACCCGAAACTGGCCGAAATTGCTGCGAAATACATTTCAAAAGTCAGGATTAACCCTGGAAATTTTTACGACAAACGGGCCCAATTCAAGAATAAGATTTACACCGACGAAGAATATAAAAATGAATTGATCAAAATTGAAGAACAATTCATACCATTTCTTCAGGTGCTGAAAGAAACCAACACCGCCCTCCGAATCGGGGCAAACCATGGTTCGCTGTCGGACCGGGTAATGAGCCGTTTTGGCGACACACCATCGGGAATGGTCGAATCGGTGATGGAATTTCTCCGCATCTGCCAGAAAGTGGATTTCAAAAATGTTGTGGTGTCCATCAAATCAAGCAATACGCGGATAATGGTTTGTACGGTCAGGCTTTTAAATTACAAAATGCGCCTCGAGGATATGAAATTTCCCATTCATCTTGGCGTTACCGAAGCGGGCGAAGGCGAAGACGGGCGGATTAAATCGGCAGTGGGGATTGGTGCGTTACTGGCCGACGGGATTGGCGACACCATCCGGGTTTCGTTAACCGAGAACCCCCTCAAGGAAATTCCCGTAGCCACAAAACTGGTAAACCATTTCAAAAGTTACCAGGACCACGAACCCATTTCCGCCCCCATGATTGCGCAACTGAACCCGTTCGAATATGAAAAACGTTCCACCCGCCCGGTTTTAAACATGGGAGGGAAACAACTCCCGGTGGTGGTTGCCGATTTGGGCGAACGCAGTCTCCAGGAAATGATCCCGATTCGGGGAAAACTTATTCCCGACTATTTCCTCTCCGGAAACATAATTCTTGACATTACCGGCGAAAGCTTTCCCATTATCACCCTCGAAGAATATCTGTTTGAAAGTACCCGCTGGGGAAGGATGAAATTTATCCGCACCAATAAAATGGAGTTCGACCGTTTTATGGAAAAACACCCCGAAATTATTACCAAACTGAAACAAACCCGTAAAACGGTCCTCATCCTCGAAAGCTTCAACAAGAATCCTTTTGCCGAACTTCGGGCATTTTTCATGGCCCTCGACACACACATCTGGAAAGTGCCGGTTATTCTATACCGAAAATACGAAGAAGATTTGCTGGAAGACTTAATCATCAAAGCATCGGCCGATTTGGGCGGATTGTTTATCGATGGTTATGGCGACGGAATTTGCATTTCAAACGACAGCGAAAATATCACGTTCACCGAACTGAAAGACCTGAGTTTCGGTATTTTGCAGGCCAGCCGAATGAGGGTTTCCAAAACCGAATTCATTTCCTGCCCCGGGTGTGGCCGCACGCTTTTCGATTTACACGAAACCACCCTGAAAATTAAAAAACACTTCAGCCATCTCGACCATTTGAAAATCGGGATCATGGGCTGCGTGGTAAACGGGCCGGGCGAAATGGGCGATGTCGATTACGGTTTTGTGGGCGCCGGCCTCAACAAAGTAAATCTTTACAAAGGACTAAAAGTAATTAAAAGGCAAATTCCTTACGAAGATGCCGTGGAAGAGCTGGAACAAATTATCCGCGAAAACGGCGACTGGAAAAACCCGGTTGAATAAAACATATGGCAAAAACCTATTGGAAACCCGGAACCATTATTTATCCCTTGCCCGCAGTTATGGTAAGCTGTGGCGAAACTCCGGAAGAATATAACATTATAACCATTGCCTGGACCGGCACCATTAACAGCGATCCGCCCATGTGCTACATTTCGGTCAGGCCCGGGCGCCATTCCTACGAAATAATCAAACGCACCGGCGAATT
>CAZHKI010000219.1:0-6880 GCA_964533365.1 uncultured Maribellus sp.
ATCATGAAAAGAACTTTACTCATTATCAGTATTCTGACTTTGGTCATTATAAGTCAGAATGCGTACTCCCAGAATCGCGACAGCAGGTATAAGATGGAGGGTTCGAACCCGAAAGTTCTGACTTTGAACCAGACGTACAGCACGTCGGGAGAAATTTATCCGTTCGACAAGACAGTTCCGAAGTTTTTCGGGCTTTCGTTTACCGGCAGCGTAGTATTTGAAGATGAAACGAGCCAGGTTCGTTTGTTGCTGGTTGACAAGGACTTCAACGAGTATTTGGTTTACGAGAGCTATCCGTTGCTGGAGCAGGATATGACCGTACCGGCCGAGGATGTGAGCGAGGAAACAGCACTACTGGAGGGAGTCCAGGCCTATTCGTTACGGATAGAGTTGGTGAATGCGCGTGTGACCATCAGCGAGTTGACCTACACGACGGGTTTGGGCCGGGTAACGAATATTTCGGAGCAGCGTGCCGAGAAGAAGCGTTTGCAGGACGAAGACAAGATATCGCGGTTGAACCGGAACCTGAAGGGCCGTGGCCAGGGCTGGGTAGCAGGCCCGACGGAAGTATCGGGGTTGAGTTATTCGGAGAAGAAGCAGTTGTTTGGGCAGAGTACGTTTCCGTCCGGTTTTGAATACTATTCGGGCGGGGTTATCTCAACCGGTACAACGACTTTGAAATCGGCGTCATCGTCATCCGGTGAGTATGCCCGGGTATTTGACTGGCGCGACCGTCACGGGCAAAATTGGATAACTCCGGTGGTTAACCAGGGGATATGTGGTTCGTGCTGGGCTTTTGCATCCACAGGCGCCACGGAAGCGCTGGTGAACGTATTTTACAATCAGTTGCTGAACCTGGATTTGTCGGAGCAGGACCTTTTGTCGTGCAGCGGCGCAGGCGGCTGCAGCGGGGGCTACCCGAGCACGGCGCTGGACTATATTACGGTCACCGGAATTGTGGATGAGGGGGCCTTTCCGTACAGCGGGACGGATGAAGCGTGTACGAACAAGAGTTCCACGCCATCGGAACGGATAAAAATTGGGGGGCGGGTTGATTTTGGTTCCACACTTTACCCGCGTACAGAAGACGACCTGAAACGGATGCTGATCGAGATGGGCCCGTTGAGCGGCGGCCTTTACGATTGGAGCCACGCGATGGTTTTGGTGGGTTACCAGGTGGTTCAGGAAGGCGATGTATTTTACTACCGCGACTTGGCCCTGAAACGTTACTGGAAAACGGTATCGGCGGGCGACCCGCTGATTGGGAAGACGGTATGGATATTCAAGAATAGCTGGAGCGACCGTTTTGGCGACAAAGGGTATGTATATGTAGAAACCCCGATAACGAATATTGGCTGGACACACGGGCTGAAAACGCCGGTGATGAGCCTGGTAAAAGGTTATGATGTGGTATGCGAAGACCGCGACGGCGACGGATACTACTGGTGGGGCCTTGGCCCGAAACCTGCCGGTTGCGATTGTCCGGAAATGGCCGACGGCGATGATTCGGACCCGACGCTGGGCCCGCTCGACGTATACGGGAACTGCACACTGCTGAATGTTTCGCCGGTAGCCAATTTTACGGCCAATGCCACGAGTGTTACAACGGGCCAGAGCGTATCGTTTACCGATTTGTCCAGTAACAACCCGGTATCGTGGAACTGGCAGTTCGAAGGGGGCACCCCGTCCACCTCGACAGCAAAAAATCCTTCGGTCACCTATTCCGCAGCAGGCGATTTCAGGGTAACACTTACCGTAACCAACGCCAGCGGCAGCAATACCAAAAGCGTGGATAATTATATTATAGGCAACGAAATCATTAGGGAATACTGCGGTTCGAAAGGAAGCGCCGCTGAGGAATGGATTGCTTCGGTTTCGTTAGGAACCCAGATTCAATATTCAGGTTCATCGGGAACAACAGGTTATGAGGATTTTACAGCAGTGGAATTTTCGGCAGAATCGGGCCAGTCTCCTGCTTTTAAACTGACGCCAGCTTTTTCGAAGAATCCAAGAACACAATACTGGCGTATCTGGATTGACTACAACGGCGACAGCGACTTTGACGATGCCGGAGAACTGGTATTCACCAGCAGCCTGACTTCCAGTCCGGTTTCAGGTTCTTTTTCCATTCCACAGGGACTTAACCTGACCACGAGGATGCGGATTGCGATGAAGCGGGGCGCCTTGCCGGTTCTTTGTGAAACATTTTCACAGGGCGAAGTGGAAGATTATTCCATCCGGATTTTAGCTCCCGAGCCACAACCTCCGGTTGCCGAATTTACTGCAGAAAAAACCAATATCACCATTGGCGAAAGCGTCCAGTTTACCGACCTTTCGCAAAACGAACCTTCCCGGTGGCAATGGTCGTTTCCCGGAGGTGTTCCTTCGTCCAGCAACGAGAAAAATCCAAAAGTAAGCTACAATATGCCGGGTGAATATGATGTTACCCTTGAAGCGAGTAAAGATGGTTTCACTCCTTCAAAGAAAATCAAATATAAGTTTATTGTTGCCGATAATAATTTACCGAAAGATTACTGTATTCCTTCAGGAATCAGCAGTTCGCCCGATTTTATTCAAAATGTGTCCATTGGTGATGTTTTGAACAATACAACCGCAGGAAGCGGTTATTCGCTTTCGTCCAATACCGTTGCGCTGGAGCCTGGTCAGAATTACAGAGTATCATTGACATCAAAAGTTTCGACCAACCGGAATTTCTGGAAAATATGGATTGATTTCAACGGTGACGGCGATTTTACCGATTCGGATGAAACGTTGTTGACAGTCAGTAATAAAAAAGGAGCCATTTCGGCAACCATTACTATTCCGGCCTATGCATTGGTAAATTCGAGGATGCGGATTGCCATGCGGACAGGCAGTACACCAGCCCCTTGCGGCAACAATTTCAATGGTGAGGTGGAAGATTATCCGGTGTCGTTTGGAGTTGATGTTCAGGCTGCTGCCGAAGTTTCTGCTGAAAACAATGCAATCAGTCAGTCATCACCCGAAAATTCCGGCGATGAAGCAACTTCGTCTGGGAACACTGCGTCAGCTCCGGCATTAAACGAAAATGGCACAACAGGAACAACTTCGTCAGTTAGCCCGGTTGAACCAGTTCAGGAGGGAACCATTTCGCAAGGAAATTTACCTGACGGGGCATCATTACCCGGAAACTTCACCGAAATGACAACTTCAGCAGAACAGGTGGAGGAGGGGAGAATTCAATGCTATCCCAACCCTGTGAAAAATACCCTGAACCTGGTGATGAGTTCCGTAAACCACGGGGATTATTATTCGCTTTACTCGGTAAACGGACAAAAACTGGCCTCGGAGCTGATTACCTCGTCGCAGTCCACTGTCGATTTTACCGGCCGTACCCCCGGTATTTACATTGTGGTGGTGGTTTCTGACCACAAGGTTTTCAGGGAAAAAGTTGTAAAAAGATAAATGCATTGAAATCATTCTTCAATGTTTAAACATGAAATTTGCGGATACACAATAGATTTTAATTTTAAGGTGATGGCAAAGGGATTCCATCCTCAAAAAGATGGAATCCCTTTTTGAACCGTTTCAGGTTCAAAGAACCGGTTGTGGACCGGAATAAAGTTCTGTCCTTCCGAAATGGACAACTCAGCCTCCTGAATCTTTTTCAGGAACTCTTCTTGAAGATGAAAGATTCCGGCCGGGCAGGTATTCGTTAGCAGACGGATGGCTTGTCCGGCTTTTTTTCATAAAAATTTTCGGAATTCAATATTTCGTTTCCCAAAATTGTTGTTTGGATTGGAAAACCATGAATTATCAGGGAAATAGAAAAAGCGTGCCCCGGAATTCCGGAATACGCTTTTAAACACTTTTCTTTAAAAATTACTGTCTTTTGAACGTTGGATTCCCTTTTTTTACCGGAGGAATCATTTGTTCATTTCTTATTTCACCACAAAAGTTTATTTTTTGTATAGCACTTTCCCATTAAACACTGCTTCGCCCAGAGTAATCCGGTAGAAGTACATTCCGCTGACCACGGCGTCGGGTTTAAATTCTGCATTGTACAATACGCCGCCTTCCACCGGTTGTTCGAAAATGGTTTTCACCTTGCGGCCGGTCATGTCGTAAAGGTCAATGCGTGCATTCGCCGTTTCGGGCGACTCAAACTCGAACCGCAACTCGCTGGAGAACGGGTTCGGATATACCTTTAGGCTGGCGTATTCCACATCAGGCACAATACCCGTTGCAATTTCGGCCGATTTAACCGTTGAAGTCACCTTAGCCGTGCAAGTACAGGTTTGCATAGGAGTAGAGCTGTCGGTAACGGTAAATGTGTAAGTCCCTGCAACCGAAATGCTGAACTCATTGCTGGCCTGCGGTATGCCACCATTCATGCTGTACATATACGGACTTGTACCGCCAACTGCATTCACAACCACTTTCCCCACGGGTACTTTTTTGGTGATGTTGGTAACAGTTGTGGTGCAGCTTAACGTTACTATTACCGGATCGGTGTCACCTCCACCTGCTTCATCCGGACAGCCTTTGTTATTATTATAGGCATCGAAAATGGCAGCCAGTTCAAGTGCACGGCTTGCCAGTTTCTTTAATGTTGGGCTATTGATTTTTTTCAGATAGTCGCCAATTCCCTGAAAATTGATGGCTATAAGCAAATTTACAGCTTCAGTTTCATAGGCCGCCATCTCGTAACAGATATACGCACCGGCACCCTGGTTGAGCTGGTAAGCCAGCAGGTGTTTGGCCAGAGTGTAGGCCGGGTCGCTGGCACGGTTCACACCATTCAGATCACGGTTGTCGAGAATTTTCCGGGCATCTTCACAGGTTGTCAATTCAAATTCACCCCAGGTGATGCCAAACAGTTCGATGATATCGTCGAGCAGTGCCCATCCGGAGTAAACCCTGTCGAAGGCGGTAATTACACCATCGCCGTTCTTATCGACTGAGTTAGCAGTGGCCGTATATTGCTGGCCGCCGCCGGTACAGGTGTTCCAGTTTTTCCAGTATCCCGGTGTGCGGGCATCGCCTCCCGGGAAGGTATTGTCAACCTGAAGTTGCAGTGCCAGCGGAGGTTCGTTCCCATACTGATTTGCCGGCAGTAAGCTGCCCTGAATTTCATAACACCGGTTGCCTAAATCCTGCGGGGGACTATCCAGCGAGTTTGGATTGTAAATCCCATTGGTGCCCGGAAACGTAGTGTACGGGATGATGTCGAACAAACCGTCGCCATCCGGATCAATCATCCAGGTGGTGCCATAACCGGCCGGTACTCCCAGTTCGCAAACGGTATAGGTATTATACCGGCTTAATGGTCCTGCTTCTCTGAACAAAACACCATCGGTTACTCCCATGGTGGTTTCGCTGGCAATTTCGGTTAAGTTGCCATACGTGCCTTTGTACAGCACAAAGGTCCAGTTGAGCGTAGGATCAACCGATTTGTTGGTTGTTTTGGTAAGGTTGAGCCAACTGCACAGGTTAACTGTTACAGTTAAGGTTGCCTCGCTGAAACATCCGGTTGCACGATTGGTAACTTTAACGGTAAAATCAGTTTGCCGTGACGGATTATCCAAATCAGGCAGGTTCAGCGAACCATCAGGCCATTCAAAGTCGAAATCTTCGAAATTCTGGCCAGCGACCAAAACATCATTGTTAAATGTAGTTACGTTAAAATCAGAATAACCATCTTCGCAATAGGTAGCGGAGGCATTTTGGAGTATTGGCCTTGGATTTACTTTAATTGTGATGGTTTTAATAGTTTGACAAAACGCAGGAGGAGGCGTGGTTGAACTTACCGTTATGATTTCACCATTGGTTCCGGAATAAGCATCCATGTCAGCCAGGCTGAGCGGACCATTTATGTTGCTTACAAATGCCAGGTTTCCGCCAACCGCCGAAACATTGGAAAGAATATCGAAAACGGCAGTCGTTCCGCCTTCTTCCGTACTACATTCCGTCAGGTTATGTACGGTAAGTACCGGACGTTTGACTACATTGAGCGTAAAGGTTGCCGAGGTTACACACAAATCCAGCGTGGTTAAAGTAATCGTAATTCGTTCACCATCGGCGCCGGTGTAATTATCAAGGGCTTCCTGGGTCGAAGGAATGGTGCCATGCAATGAACTTACATAAACTGCCTGCCCGCTGGGGAAGTAGATAGAGGTAATGGCGTCTTCGAGGGCAAAAACTGCCGTGGTGCCGCCCTCGTCGGTGCTGCATTCGGTGAGGTCCACTACGGTAATGGCCGGAGCGCGGTAAACGGTTACCTTCATAGAACATGAAGCAGTGTTTTCGCAATCGTCAACTGCCGTAAAGGTAATGGTAGTTTCGCCGGGTTCAAATTTATCATTGAGGTTAGTAGCGCCATCCGAACGTACCCACGTTACAGGTACTTCCGTGTCGCAGTTGTCGGTTGCAGAAGGCGGGATAATTTCGGGCATTGTTTCGTTGTCGCAAATGGTAATGTCCTCCGGGCAGTCTGCCATAACGGGAGGCTCATCATCGTACAATTGAATCTTTTGTACATGCGTGATGGTTCTTTCACACTGGTCAGTAAAAGTCCAGGTTTGGTACATGGTACCATTGCAGGCATCGTAATCGCCTGAAAGTTCGCCCAATACTTCGCCAGTAATCATGCAGGAAACCACAGCCATTTTTAGTGTGCCGGTATTTGAGTAAGCCAGGTATGAAGGTTGAAAGCCTTCATATTCATCGCACGAAAGGCTGGTATCTTTAGGCAGCTCGAGGAATGCAGCCGGGGGAGCGCCCTCAACCGTGATGGTTTTACTGTAATACAGCGGGTTACCGCAAATGTCTTCCCCGTCGTAGGTAACCGTCAGACTGTGCAAAAACTAACCATCCGCTGTGCATAACTTAAAGCATTAAT
>CAZHKI010000220.1:0-6863 GCA_964533365.1 uncultured Maribellus sp.
TCCATTGGCGGGAAAAAATTTTCGGCCATACTTGGCGCCTCGTCGGTTGCCATTTATGGTATTTTGGTTATTTATTCCTACAACCACCTTCCGGTTTTTGATTTCAGGCCATATAAAGTTGGGGTGAATATTCCCGAAGCCATGAAGATTCCCGAAGGTGCCCCGCAGGAGGTTTACGAGAATATCTTTTATTATCAGAATAAAAAGACCGGGGAAATACAAAAATTCAGCGAGGATAATTATCCCTGGCAGGATACCGCCAATTGGGCATTCAGCAACATTGAGTCAATACTCGTTGAAGAAGGATACGAACCGCCCATTCACGATTTTACAGCAGAAACTGAAGACGGGGAAGATGTACTTGACTTTTTCATTCATGATGAAAATTTTGTTTTTATGCTGATTGCCTACGATTTGCACAAAAGCAGCCCGAAACCCATGGAAAAAATCAATACCCTGGCCGACTGGGCTATGCAGCACCAATTCTCGTTTATCGGGCTTACTTCCACATTGTTAGACGAAGCGCGGGAAATTGCTGCTGAAACCGGCGCTGCTTACGAGTTCTTTAATTGCGATGAAATTACCCTGAAAACCATTATCCGCTCAAATCCCGGCCTGGTTGTGTTGAAAGGAGGAACCATTGTTGCAAAATTTCATTTCAATGATATCCCGACGCCGGAAGAATTTGAAAATAAATTTTTGAATTAGTCATCAGGGAAAACAAAATTTCATTGCATTTCTATTTCAATTTGAAAACTATGATACGAGGATCACAGATAAGTAAATTGAAAAAATAAGTGTATGAATAAATAGTTAATTGTAGAAATATTCCAACAAATGAATCGGTTAAAGCCGATGAAGCTTATATTTTTGTGTACAGAATTTAAAACCTTATTAATTAAATATCAGAACAATGAGAAAAAAAATAGTTGCCGGTAACTGGAAATGTAATACCACTTTGCAGGAAGGTATTGAACTGGCTCAAAATGTAGACACGCTGGTTGCCGAACAGGGAGCCAAAGATGTTGTGGTTGTTTTGGGAACTCCGTTTACCCACATCACCAAAGTGGTTGAAACAGTAGACGCCAACCGGATTGGTGTTGCCTCACAAAACTGTGCCGCCGAAGCAAAAGGCGCATTCACCGGCGAAGTATCGGCTGCAATGGTTAAATCGACAGGAGCCGGTTATGTCATCCTTGGCCACTCCGAACGCCGCGAATATTATGGCGAAACCAGCGAAACCCTCAACAAAAAACTGGCGCTGGTTCTTGAAAACGGCCTCACTCCCATTTATTGTTGCGGCGAACCATTGGCTGTGAGGGAAGCCGAAGCTCAAAACGAATTTGTTAAAAAGCAGTTGGACGAAACCATTTTTACACTTTCACCCGACGATTTCAAAAAAATTGTCATTGCCTATGAACCCATTTGGGCTATTGGGACAGGTAAAACAGCTTCTTCCGATCAGGCACAGGAAATCCATGCATACATCCGTTCGATTGTTGCTGAAAAATTTGGAAATGAAATTGCACAAGGTGTTTCCATCCTTTACGGTGGAAGCTGCAATGCCAAAAATGCCAAAGAATTGTTTGCCAACCCCGATGTGGATGGCGGTTTAATTGGCGGCGCTTCGTTAAAAGCTGAAGATTTCATCCAGATTATTAACGGATTCTGATCCTTCGATTGTCAATATACTATAAAAGCTGCATTGCGATGCAGCTTTTTTTATGCTTTTTTTTTCTGATTTTTTACATAACATGCAGTATTAAGAAATGACTCAATCTCAAAAAAATATTACTTTTACTGACTGATTTTAATTCGTTGAGATTGTATTTGCCTCATTTTTATAATCGTTTCTTTATTCTTTCGAAAGTACAATCTGGTAAAATAAATTCTGAAAAACTAAAAATGAACTTTTCATCTGAAAAACGTAGAACAATGAATCATCAGAAATTAATTTTAATCTTATTGACCATCCTTTTTTTTGCAGGTTGCCATTCCGGTAAAAAGTCGGATGAGGTAGCCCGTTATGCTTATGATGAAAAGTCGGGTGTTAACCACGAATGGAATAAAAAAATTGGGGAATGGCTGACTGTTGATGCAGTGTGTTACGGATTGGTCGTCAATGTTGACAAGGAAGGTAATCCAAAATTTGGGAAGTCGGTGAAAGCTAAAGTGGTTGAGTTGACAAAAGAAGGGGTAAAAATGAAAGCGCTTGAAACGGTCAGGTTGGTGGAAGCCAAAGGTAATAACGTAATCGGGATAACCAAAGGACAAATCTGGCTTGAAACCGATGGCGAACTTTTTCTGACCAAAGAAAAGGCGGATGCTTATCTGAATGAAAATAATCTTTTGAAAGAATAGCAATTAGATCATTCAACCCATGCTGAATCTAATTATATATGTGACATTTTCGTAATTTTCAGCAAGATAAACCAAAACTTCATGAAACGAAAAAACCAAAAAACCAACTGGCCCCGGATAGTGATTCAGGGAGGCATCCTTTTATTCATTCTTATCTTGTTTTTTGCGCCCGGGCTTTTTAACAAAACGGCGCCCGATTTCGAAGCGTACTGTCCGTTTGGCGGTTTGCAGGCGTTGGGCAGTTACCTTCTGAACCAGGCTCTTTCGTGTACCATGACCAGCGCCCAGATTGTAATGGGCATCATTTTACTGATTGGCGTCATTTTGTTCAGCAAACTGTTTTGCTCGTTCATTTGTCCCATTGGAACGGTCAGTGAATGGCTTGGAAAACTGGGCGATAAATTAAAAATGCGTTTAACAATCAAGGGAATTGCCGATAAAGTTCTTCGTTCGCTGAAATACATTCTGCTTTTTATTACGCTCTATTTCACGCTTCAGTCGAACGAATTGTTTTGCAAGAAATTCGATCCTTACTATGCGCTGGCTTCCGGGTTCGATAGCGATGTGGTTCTCCTGTATGCCATTATTGCCATTGCAGTAGTAATTCTTGGTTCGGTTTTTATCCGGCTTTTCTGGTGCAAATATTTGTGTCCGCTGGGTGCCATTTCCAATATTTTCAAATTTTCGTTGTTTTTTGTTGCTACAACCGGTATTTACTTAGTTCTGCTCCGTTTGGGAATGGAAATCAGTTACGTGTGGCCGCTTGCCGTTGCCTGCGCTGGCGGTTATGCTATCGAACTGGCTGGTCAGAAAAGCCGGTTTTTTCCCGTGGCAAAAATTACCAGGAACACCGAAAGTTGCACCAACTGCCTGCGCTGCTCGAAAAAATGCCCGCAGGGAATTGATGTGGCCAGCCTTACCGTCGTGAAACATGTCGATTGCAACCTTTGTGGCGACTGCCTGCTGGTTTGTCCCGAAAAAAATACACTTACCATTAATAAAAATAAAAGACTGAAACGATTGCCGGTTTTTGCTGCAATTGCTTTGGTCGTCCTCGGGATTACGCTCGGTAATGTTTGGGAAATCCCCACGATTGATGAAAAATGGGGCGAACCCGAAGAACTGGAAAATGCCGCCATTTTCACACAATCGGGGTTGAAAAACATCAAATGTTACGGCAGTTCCATGGCTTTTGCCAACAAAATGAAATTTGTTGATGGAATTTACGGCGTGGCAACTTTTGTGAAACACCACCGGGTGAAAATCTATTACAATCCGGAAATGCTGGACGAAACCAAAATTCAGGAACTCATTTTCACGCCTCAGAAAAAATCCATCAGCCCGCTGGCTAAAGGAGTGGACCAGGTTTATGAGGTTACTTTTAAACTGGATAATTTTTTCGACAGTTTTGATTTTAATTACCTGGGCATTTTGCTGAAGCAGAAAACCAATGCCGTTGGATTAATATCGGAATTTGGCTGTCCGGTTATCGTAAAAATCTATTTCCCTGAAGAAGTTAAAAATCAAGAAGAGCTTATTTCAATCGTTGAGACGGATAAACTGACCTACGAAACTACGGCTGGTGAAACTACAGTAAAATTGGGCTACAAAGTTTCAGGAAAACCTGAATTTTTAACCATGGGACGAAACGATTATATTTCGGTCATGTTTACGCCCTATGAAAGTTCGTTTAACAAACGAAAAAGTTACACCGATGAGGTGCTCAAAACCTATCAGCTCCCGCTGGGAAAGAACAGGACACTGCAAAACCGGTATTCGTACCTGGTCAGCCATTTGTCGAACGACGACGGGGTAGTTGGATTTCAAACCCTGCTCGATTCGGCATACCACGAGATCGCCGAAATCATTTACGTGGATACGATGACCACTGTCGAAAACATTCAGAAAGCGCTGCTTAACGACTCACTAACCATCACTTACTCCAACGGCAGGGTTGGGAAAGTGGAAAATATGTTTGATTTTTCATCCATACTCCAGGAACAAAAGGAAATTAACAAAAACTAAATATCTGCTCATGAAAAATTTTACTTTGCTGGCTTTTGCCTGTTTGTTTGCTACGGTTACTATGGCACAGCAGGCCACTTTTAACTGGGAAAAGACGACATTGAACCCAGACAAAAATCTCCAGAAAATGGCTGTTTCGGAAAACGAAGCCGTGATTGCTGGTTTTGGAAACTCTTTTTTTAAATCGAAAGACGGAGGTGAAACCTGGGATAAGCTGAATTTTTTCAAGCCGGTTTTCAATTTTATGGATATCAGCCTGAAAGGAACTACCGGCTTTGTAATATCAGGCCGGGCAAAACTATATAGTGCATCGCCTAATGTTTATGCCGAAGGTGTCATAATGAAAACCACGGATGGTGGTTCCACCTGGGCCACACTCCATTTGGGTGGACTGGGTGCTACCGGCGATGCAACCGTCAATCCGTCCGATTTGCTGGTTTACGGGAAAGATTTTCAGGCCGTGGAAACCGTGAACGATACCGTGGCCTACTGTGCCCTGCGCTGGTACGAATACGGTGGCAGCGACCACTCCGGAATTTTTAAAACTTCGGATGGCGGCTTAACCTGGAAGAACATCAGCGGCGATCTCGAAGGCGGCGTTGTCACTTCTATCGTTTCGCTGGGTGACACGGTTTTTGTTGGTGGAAATAAAATGCTTTTCAAAACCACCGTAACTGCCGATTCGCTGGTCGATATCTTCCCGTTACTGAATGGCGATGGTTCTGATTATATCAACGACATTACTGTGGCTGGCGAAAAGGAACTTTTTATCATTACAACCAACGACAGTGTTTATTATTCGGCTGACGCTGGTGCCGCTTTCGGACAGTATCCGCAGGTTGCCGGCGGATTCGATGTTTTCAGGGTGAACGATTCGACCCTGGTTACCGGCGGCACTTCCAGCAAATCGTACGTTTCCACCAACAACGGACAAACCTGGAAATCGCTTGGTTTATCAACCGCCATTTGGGAAATTCCCGGAATTGTGAACGACTCGGTCTGGTTTCTGGCCGCATCGGCAATCCATAAAATTGCCATTGCCGACCTCGTAGCTGGAAATTATACATTTAAAGTCCAGTCTGCCGGAAACGGAAACCTGCAAAAAGCTTCCATTGCTTCGGGGAAAATTATTATTACCGGAAACAGCAACACCTGGCTGGTTTCAGCGAATAACGGACAAACGTGGGACAATGTCGAAATTCCGGAAATTCCGGTGATGAATGAATTTTACGATAAAGTTGATTACAACGACATCAGCCAGATGGGCAACGAAGGTTATCTTAGTTTTAACCGGATTGTTTTTGCCGATTATCCTTCTTCTTCCAGCTTGAATGATATTTACTGGTCGGGTGGAATTTTTTACACGACCGATAACTGGGAAACCGTTAAATCAGTGGATGTGGCTACCATCGGAGCTGCCGATGCCTACAAAAACGATCCGGCCATGAAATCCCTATCATTCATCATGCAATGGAGCCAATACTTCTTATCTCGCTTATCTCGGGAATAATGTGGTTTTGGTTTGGGTCCGCTGGTACGATTATTCGGTTGCCGAAAGAACCGAGCATTCAAGAGTATTCAAATCAACTGATGGCGGAAAAAAATGGACCGTTGTTACCGACGACTTTGGAAACAAATATGTACAATCCATTAAAGCCAAAGGCGACACGGTTTACGTGGGCGGGAACTCCATTCTGCTGAAATCGGTGGATGCCGGCAGTACGTTTGCCTCTATCTATCCCAACCTTGACCCGGGTGAAAATGATGCCATGTTTGTCAATGCCATCACACTGGGCAGTTCAGATGAAGTGTATGTGGTTACTGCTGCCGACAGCATTCGGATGTCGGTTGACGGCGGAAATACGTTCACCGTTCTGGGCAATGTGTCCGGCGCCAACGATTTTTACCTTTTCGATGACAATTCGTTCATTTTTATGGGAACAACCGGAAAATCAAAATTTACCAACGACGGTGGAACAACCTGGCAGGATTGTCATCCGGGAGTTTCCATTTGGGAAACTGGCGGCATTTACAACAATAAATTTTACGCCCTTGCAAAAGGCGATTTCTACACGGTTAACATCGACGCCCTCGATTTGAAAACCTCCGTACCGGTGGTGAAAATTAACAATGAATTAGTGGTTCGTTATAAAGAGGCTTCGGTTGAACTGGTTTCGCCCGAAAAGAAAATCGATGTTTGCAAAGTTTATTCCCTGTCCGGGAAAATGGTGTCGGTTATTGAGCCGGCGGCAAACCGGGTTGAGTTTCAGAACCAGTCGTTCAGGCCAGGAGTTTATATCATTTCGGCAACGGTAAACGGGAAAGTTATTAATCACAAAGTTGTTTTTAAATAGTAATTTATAAAGGAACAGGGGTTGTCCGGAAATCCGGAAGTTCAAAACGGTTTAAGGCAGTTTTATTTCGGGTTTTCGGACAGCTTTGTTTTTATAATAGAACATCAAAATCGGTTATGTTTC
>CAZHKI010000221.1:0-6795 GCA_964533365.1 uncultured Maribellus sp.
GATACCGGCAGTTTTCCCGAAAGCTGTTCAAACCCGGCGTTGGCAATACCGATGTTTCCTTCCGAATTCTCAAAATCAATGGGGTTTACCTTATGCGGCATGGTGGATGAACCTACTTCTCCTTTTTTGATTTTCTGTTTGAAATAGCCCATCGAAATGTACATCCACATATCGCGGTCGAGATCGAGGAGAATATTATTGATGCGTTTCAGCGCGTCGAAAATGGCGCTGTAGTTGTCGTAGTGGGCAATCTGTGTTGTAAACTGCGAACGTTCGAGCCCCAGTTTTTCGCGACAGAACGTGTTGGCAAATGCCTGCCAGTCGACACCGGGGTAGGCTACCCGGTGGGCGTTGAAATTTCCGGTGGCGCCGCCAAATTTGGCATCAATGGCAATCGATTTCATGTGAACCAACTGCACCATGATTCGTTCAATAAAAACTTTTATTTCCTTTCCCAGTTTGGTTGGCGAAGCGGGTTGCCCGTGGGTTTTGGCCAGCATGGGGATGTTTTTCCACTCAAGGGCAAGGGTAAGTAATTTTTCAATTAATTCCTGCAAAAGCGGGTAGTACTCGTTTTCAAGTGCATCCTGAATTGATTTTGGAATGGCCGTATTGTTGGCGTCCTGCGAGGTAAGCCCGAAATGGATGAACTCTTTGTAGCTACCCAGTCCCATTTCGTCAAACTTTTCTTTAAGAAAGTATTCTACAGCCTTCACATCGTGGTTGGTGATGCTTTCGATATCTTTAATCCGCTTTGCATTTTCCACTGAAAAATTTTGATGGATTTCGCGTAGCCCGGTCATTTTTTCTTTCGGGATTCCGGTTAATTGCGGCAGCGGTATTTCGCAAAGCGCGATAAAATATTCGATTTCAATCCATACCCGGTATTTGATTAGGGCGAACTCGCTGAAATATTTCCACAGGTTTTCTACTTTGTTGCCGTATCTTCCGTCAACCGGCGAAATGGCTGTTAATGCATTTAATTCCATTTTTTCTTTCACTTGATTAAACCACAAATTTAGCATTTTGCGCGGATATGAATTTTATCGTACTGTTATTTACCCGACAATAATCATTTTATGGAGTTTGGAGTACAGGAAATATAACCGATGAGATGTTTTAGGAGTATCTGGATCATTATCGAGATAAATCCAACACGAAAAGTGCAACAGGATTTTGTTTATTAAGCCGCAAAAAGGGAAACTTTTGAATGTATTTTTTCCCGGAATTATCTTTTAGCGGGCAAATGGGAGGTGCTTTACAGGATACGATTTTTTTACTTTCTGCATAAACGGCACCATTGACTTTTCCAGTTGAATGGTAATCCCGATATTCAGATCAGAAAATAATCCGGTGATTTGCCGCCGGTTTCCCGCGTCATCATAATTGTGTACCATATCGAGAAAGTCGTAGTTGACAAAATTCAGGTTCAGCGAAGTGATGAACGTAATCCTGGACCCGACGTTATAACAGAATCCGGAACCCAAAATGTAAACGACGTTGGAAACCTGAGTGGTCTTGTTTTCGCCCAAACCTTTTCCAAAAATTAATTTGTCTTCTGTCTGGTATTTATAAAACAGTTCCGATTCATAGAAGAGAATGCCTGCCCCGGCTTTGAGATAGAGGTTGACTGGACTTTCGTTCAACCGGGGCAGAAAATGGTAGCGGGCAAAGATTTTGGGGCCATAAAGCCGGGTGGTGTACTATACTGGTTCGGTTACCGGGTCGGTCATGTAGTGGCAAATGCCGTTGGCCGAAAACCGGGGGGCATGGTTGCTTCCAAGAAGCCAGGCAAATGAAAGATCGGCGCCGGCATCAATGTTCCCGGAGAGGTATTTCGAAAGCTCAGCGCCAAAACCGGGGCCGGGCTGATGGTGAAACTCATTCACAGCGCCTGAAAAATCGCTGTAGATTTCAGTAATCAGCATCGAACCACCTGCTTTGAGCGTTAAATTCAGCCCTTTCGTATTTTCGTGCCGGTGTTTTCCAGTCTGCGCTGTGCTTCCCCAAAAAATAATAAGCAGGATAGCAAGGAAAATGACTTGCCTCCGGAATAATTTGTTTTGACCGGATTTCAATATGTTATTTAGAAAAGACATTACTGTTTTTTGTCAACGATCAGAAAATTCTTTTCATTCTACCGTGTGCCATTACTACCGGCTGCCGGTTCATGATAAAAGTTTCGTGAAAAAGATTCAATGTTTTTTAATGGTTCCTCTGTATTTAGTATGACAAACTTACAAAAATAGAGTGGAAGCTTAACATTTTTAAACAGCTTTGATCACCTGTTGATAAAAAAGTCAGGTGGATTTTTAGTAGTGGACATTTGGTATTTGATAACTTATGTTGGAAGGCGAGAATTGCGGAGATAATATCAAGACCTGTTTCGGGTTTGATATCAGTACCTTGTCGGATTCATGTGGATTAATATACGAAACAGTATCCTGAAATGAATTGCATTTCAACCTGCGGATTCCAGTCTTTCCATTGCGGCATTTTTTGAAGGGGGTAAAAACCATTCAATATTTTTTTATTGTTACTCCTGAAATACTTTTTTAGCATGTGAACAATTATATACTACATATCATTTTTTGTTTCGGGTAATTTTTTCATTCATATTGAAAATTGGCGTTAACATGAAAATGTGAATGAATGAATCAAAATAAGGCAATAAAAAAGATTTCCCTGGTTTTAAAAGAGGTTTATTTTTTAGTTTTACAGTTTCGTTTTTTCAACGGTTTTTGTCAGTAGCGCAATGGTTTTTCATGAGATTGTAAAATTTTGGTACATCCGTTACGTTGTTCTCAAAAATCATTTTTTAAATAAATCAATTGTAAGAATACAAAAGATAAAACACAGTTTTTTCAGGTGAATATAACGACAGGTGAATTTCAGGGATTTCAAATAGTCAGGCGCAGAGCCGGCTTGCGTTTTTTATTTTCGATGCTTTTAATCCTGCTGTTTAATATAACCATCGCACAACTTCCCGGCCATCTGTTTCTACTGGACGATAATTTTCATGCACAAATAACCAATCCTTCGTATCAGCGCAACGACGACGGGGTAATTATTGCCTTTCCGGGACTTTCCGGGTTAGCGCTGGGGAATTTTGGAAACACCGCTATCAACGATTTTGACTACAACCTTTCGCCGGTTGAAGTTACCGGTGAACCTGATTTTTTTAATAACGAGGGAAAAAGCCTGAGCCATTTGTCGGAGAATCTTTGGTCGCCTTTGGTTTATGTTTCACTTCCGGTGAAAGAAGGCCGTTTCAGTTTCTATTTGAAAGAAAATGCTGCGTCCTGGATTACTTTTCCGGGCCGGTCGGTTTTATTCTTCGGGAATGGTCAATTCCCGGAAACGTTTCATAATTACCGGTCGGGAAATATAAACGCTCAACTGACGGGTTACCTCGAAGCCGGTTTTGGCATCACCCGCGAAGTGAATTCGTCGCTTACGGCCGGAATTCGTGGAAAACTGCTGTTCGGGAGCGCTTTCGCCCGGCTCGATGACTGGAATTTGTGATTGAACCGGCCGGAAATCCTCAGGAAATTTTTCTTTCCATGAGCGGAACAGGAAAGCTGTCGGTTCCGTACCCGGTCATCACCGACGAGTCGGGCCGGATGAGGCTTGTTGATGCCGACAGCAAGATTCAGAAATACATGAGCAATTTCAACAACCCCGGACTGGGCTTTGATGCAGGGCTAACCTGGCACAGGAACGAATCCAGCCAACTGACTGTAACAGTTTCGGATATTGGGCTGATTTGGTTCCGCAAAGGAAGCTACCGCCTTAGCCAGAATGAGTCGGCCGTTTTCGAAAATCTGGACATGGATGATGTAATCAATATCGGGACGAACGAAGATTACGTGTTGCCCCTTTCCACCGTGCTGAATGCCAAAGGGATTTTGCACGAAGTTTACCGTCCTAAAGTGGAAGAAAGGGCGTTTTTCCAGACCATCAGTCCCAAATTGTATTTACATTACCGGCAGAACTTTTCACCGACCTTTTCTTTGGGTATCACCAGCCAGACCTTTTTTCAACGAAACATTTTTCATATTCTTTCCGCGAGTGTTTCGAAGTCGGCCGGCAATTTTCAGTTTCTGGGCGGCCTTTCGCTTCAGGGAATACAACGGGTTACCCTTGGGGCAGGATTACAGTGGACCAATTCCGTTTCGCAGTTTTTTGTGGTAACCGATAATGTGATGGCGCTGAGCCAGCCCGGTTCACGTGAGACGTTTGCCGTGTCGTTGGGTATGAATTTACTGCTCAACCAGCCGATCAAAAAGAAAACACAGCAGCGTACCGGAAATATTTCACCTTACCGGCCATTTTACCGGAATTATAACTGAATTATAACCTTGAACGGCACCGGTCATTTTAACCTGAATTTGCAAATCATGGTTTTCTCCGTTACTTTTGCCATTTTCCCGAACAAAAAATTATAACTGAAAAATTAATATGGCAGTATTAAAATTTGATGAAATTCCCTACGAAAGGGTAAAAGAAGGGCTACAACGGAAAATAATTCACACTAATCGCTTAATGACCGTAATTGTCGATTTTACCAGCGGCCCGTGGGACGAACCAGAGCCGCCCCATTCGCATCCGCACGAACAGACATCGTATGTGGCCGAAGGCGAGGTAATTTTTTATTGTGAAGGGGAAGAGGAACAGCGCCTGAAACCGGGCGATATGTTCGCGGTTCCTCCACACAAAATGCATACGGTGCGGCTGCTCACCGAAAAGGTCAGGCTGGTTGACAGTTTTACCCCGATTCGTGAAGATTTTCTGAAATAATTCACAACGTCAGTAAGTTATTATTTCGTGCGTTGGTTACCGGAAGGTATAAACCAGTGTAATCCCTTTTTGCCTGTTTATCTGGAAAGGTAAAATATCGAGGCGTTTAAGGTGCTCATTGTCCCATTTGTACTGGTGGGTGAGATAAACCATTTCAGTGGAAAGAATACCGATCCCTGCGCCGGCAAATACGTCGGAAATCCAGTGGGCTCCTTTGGCCACACGCATCATACCGGTTGCGGCGGCGCAGGTGTATGCACCAATGCTGTACCAAACCGAGGTTTCGCCATATTCCCTGTGCATGATGTGGGCCAGGGCAAACGCATGCGATGTGTGTCCCGATGGGAACGACCGCATCCCGCCGGACGGACGTTTAACATGAATACGTGTTTTTAACTGGTCGGTAAGCATCGAGTTAAGAATTAAACTTTTTGCTGTTATGGCTGTAAGGTTCCCGAAATTGTTTTTCCCTTTGATACCCAAAGCATGGAGGGAATAAACTGCAACAAGGGGAGCATGCTGGATGTAATCGTCGGGGTAACCGGTACAGAAAAATTTATCCCGGGCAAAATCGCTGATTCTTAACTTGGTATCGGTCATGAAGTGCAGTGTTGTGCCCGACGACAGGAGAACGACCGGGGCAATAAAGGATTTAATTCCTCTCTTTTTATCCGAATACCGGAAACTGAACCGGTGAAGCGAGTCGGAAGGATGAAATACAGATTTTTCATCAAAACCGGCCGAAAAAAGTGGTTTTGAGTTGTACATTAACCGGGTTGAATCAGGGGGCAGCCCGTCATCCTGAATATTACCGGCGCCCCGGTAGAAAAGGAAAACGAACAGCATAAACAGGATGATGTGAAGAACTGTTTTCAACTTCATTTTTTGCTTTTGGGAAAATTAGAAAAATTTGGCGGCCGATGTTACAAACAGGCCAAAAAAGATTTCAGTAGCAACGGATTGGCTACCGATTCGTTCTGTCCCAGTTTTTTTAACACCGCTTTACAGAAATCCATCGAAAAATCCCCCTTAAAACCGGGTGCAATCTGTCCGACCGTTTTTTGAATGTGGAGGATGTAATTTTTGCTTTTTTCGAGTATCCCGTTTATTTCGGATCCGATCCGCGGCGAATCCCAGGCCGAATAGAGAATTTCGGGATGAAGGTTTTTAATGGTTTCCAGAGAATAAAGATAATCGCTGATGTTTTCGAAAATGGGCATTTCGCCGGGCAGCAGTACGGCGTCGCCGCTAAAGAGCGTTTTTTCTTCGGGAAGAAACCACGATGTGGACCCGGATGAGTGGCCCGGAGTTGGTACCACCTGTATGCTCCGATCGGATTCGAGCCGGATATTTTGAAACCCGCTGACGGTTTGGTCCACTTTCACTGGCCCTGCAACCAGTTGCGAAAATCCGGGAACCGGCCGCTGTCGGTTCTGCAGGCCGGTGTCTTCAATCCATGCCAATTCATTTTTAGGCGCAATTATGCGGCATCCTGTTTTTTCCTGTATTATCCGGGCCGAACCCAAATGATCGGGGTGGGAGTGGGTCAGCAGGATGGTTTTGATTTCCGTTATATTCCTTCCCCGCGTTTCCATAAAATGCTGAATTGTTGGAAAAGCAGCAGCCACCCCGGTATCGATCAGGTGAATGGCTTCGCCTTCGAGAATAAAAAGATTGACAAAACGGGACAGTCTTATTTCAGTTGATAGCGGAATTTCAAAATCAATGCGGAGGGGGTGAATGGTTCGTTTCTTCATCAGGGATAAGGTTTTGTTTAAAAAAAGCGACCTGCCCGAAGAACTCCGGACAGGTCGTCTGTATTTTTTACGGATAGTTCTATTTTCCGGGGCGCAGTTTGCGGACTGCGGCGCCGGCCTGCCAGAGTTCCGATTCGCGCATTTCTTTCAGTTCGGCATTCAGGCTGTCTTTGTAATCTATGCTGCTGGTTGAATCCAGAACACGTTTGGTTTCAGTGCCGTTTTTCACGCTGTTGTA
>CAZHKI010000222.1:0-6785 GCA_964533365.1 uncultured Maribellus sp.
CCTCTTTTTCCATACGATGGCCAGTCCACGAAGCAGGTAACATACTTTCTGCTTTTTCCATATCGGAAACACATTGTTCAAACAATTTTGCCTGGCTTGAAGATTTTATTTCAAAATTTCCACCGACCTGAAATACAATAGGTGCTTGTTTGTAATATTTAGCCAGGTTAAAATACCCCCAGCCGCGGAAAAAATATGCAACCCCTGCAAGATTTTTCAATCGGGTGGCATCGCCCGTTACTTTATCCATATTCATCAAAAAGCTGTTGGCCTGTTTAATCGTTGTATAACATTCTTCCCAGTGTTTGTAAACATATTGTTCGTCATCGGGTTGGTTAAAACGCTCCAGCAATACACTTCCCATATGAACCCCTGTCATATCATCTCCACGTAATGACATATTGAATGAACAACCGTCATAATAGAAATCTGATGCATAATAGAAGATTGAAGGCATAAAACGTTCAATATCGTCAACCGTTTTAAAGTAACTGTCTTCCATGAACTGACCTCTGGGATCTTCTTTCAAAAAGTCGCTGCACGAAGTGGCTACCACCAAAATTACAGCTAAAAATATCGTTCTTTTCATCTGTTTTTCAATTAAAATTTGTAAGTCAAACCAACCGTATAAACTCTGGGAGAAGGATAAGTACCATATTCAACACCACCAAGCATATCAGTGCTTTTGCCACCGTTCACAGAAGCTTCGGGATCCATTCCTTTGTAACCGGTAATGGTCAGCAGATTTTGGACTGAAGTGTTAATACGAAATTCGTGACCTCCTAAAAACTGTTTAGGAATTGTATAACCAACGCTAATGTTTCTAATCTTGATCCAGTCTGCTTTTTCCACCCATTTTGATGAATTGGCTTTTTCCAATGCAGAAGCACTGTTGGGCGACCACATGGAATTTTGGTTGCTGGTACTCCAAATATTTTCTGCGGCTTCGCGCAAGTTGATAGAACCAGACATCCCCACTACTGTACCTGCCACCATACGGTTGTAGTTATACATATCCTGACCGTGGGCTCCTTCAATCATCATGTTAAAGTCGAAGTTTTTCCAGTTGACTGTAGTATTGTATGACCAGTTGAATTTCGGCATAAAATTCCCGATTACTTCACGATCATCGTTGTCATATTCATAGTTGCCGTTTTTATCCAGGTATTTGTTATCACCGGGTTTTTGGTTGTATTTGGCAGCTTCAGTTGCTTCATCGGTACGCCACAAACCTAACCATCTGTAACCAAACATTTGGCCCAAAGGTTCGCCTTCTTGTACAATCAATGGAGAACCTTCCAATTGAACTCCGGTAAAATTGCTATCACCTGAAGGAATAAAATACTCTCCGATTTCACCCAGGCTAACCACTTCGTTTGTTATCCAGCCGCCATTTAAGGTCATTCGCCAGGAGAAGTCTTTTTTACTGAACGGAGTGAAAGTTACAGAAGCATCGATACCCTGATTTTGCATTTCACCCAGGTTAACCATTGTTGAGCCGGCACCTGCATAATCAGGCAATTGACGTTGAGTCAGCAATCCATCGGTAATTTTGTGATAGTAATCCAATGAAATCGACCATTTTTCAAAAATTGAAGCATCGATACCAATGTCCAGTTGAGTAGTTTCCTCCCATCTCAGGTCAGGATTCACCGGCGCATTCAACTCAATTCCCTGAACACGGTTTGCTGTTGCCCAGCCCCAGGTTCTACGGTTCCGAAGAGCAGCAATAGTAGCATACGAACCAATTGCCTGGCTACCAGTTACACCATAACTGGACCGTACTTTCAGGTAGTTAAGCCATTGGCTGTCTTTCAGAAAATTCTCGTTGGAAGCAACCCAGCTTAATGCACCTGAAGGAAAGTAAGAGAATTGATTATCACCTTTAAACTTGGAAGAACCATCGGAGCGCATGGAAACCGTTAAATAATATTTCGAATCGAAGTTGTAATTTGCACGGGCAAAAAATGAGGCCAACTGAGCGCCTGAATAACCGGAAGCAATCTCTTTGATGGCTGAGCTACCCATGTTGTACCAAAGCATATAGTCGTAACTTACCCCCTGGCCAGTTGCAGAAAATCCGTTGTATTCAGTTTCCCAAAGCTCTGTACCCAACATTGCGTTTAAATTATGCTTTTGGCCAATCGTTTTATCGTAAGTGGCCAGACCGGTCAATTGCCAGGTTGTGGAATTACCGGTAGAACGTTCTGCAGAACTTTGCCCGGTTGAAGAAAGTGAAGGAAGAATGTAGTTGCGATCTTCCGAAATACTTTTGGTAACCGAGGGCTGTGCTGATATCTTCAATCCGGAGATAATTTCGTATGCAAAATAACCATTTGCAGTGACGTTGGTTGAGTAACTGTTCCTGTTACCCTCCATGATTTCAAAATAGGGATTTACGTAAGTTGTGATTCCATAAGGATCGGTTATGTTATATTCGCCGTCTTCTTTGTAGATCGGTATGTTGGGACACCATTGCAATGCGGAAAATAAAGGACCTTTGGCTGTAATATCCGATCCGTGAGAACGATTTTGCGATGCTGACAAGTCAATGCGTGCATTGAACTTCTTCCCCATTTTAAAATCGACGTTAGAACGCATACGGTATGATTTACTGGATTGATTTTTAATTAAACCCGTATTATCGATATAGTTACCACCAACATAGAATTTCATCTTTTCAGTACCCCCCGATACGTTGGCCTGATAGTTTTGACGGATACCGGTTTGAGTGGTCTCTCTTTGCCAGTCAGTATCGACACTCTTATCGAAGTTTAGGTTACGGCCAAAATAACTGTTATAAAAATCGGCAAATTCAGAACCATTCAACAAATCGTAAAATTTAGGATAGGTGGCGAAAGAAGTAGTGGCAGAAACCTCTACCGTAGGATCTCCAACTTTTCCACGTTTGGTTGTGATCAATACAACACCATTAGCGCCCCGGGAACCGTAGATAGCTGTTGCAGATGCGTCTTTCAATATCTCGATCGACTCGACGTCGTTCGGGCTGAATGATCCCATGGGAACACCATCCACAATGTAAAGAGGATCGTTATTTCCGTTCAACGAGTTCGAACCACGAATACGAATCTTCGTAGAACCATCTCCATTCGTTTTAACAATCACACCAGGAGCATTCCCACGCAACATTTCAGAAATGCCCTGAACCGGTTGAGCTTTATAGGCATTTGGTGAAATTTGGGCAACAGAACCTGTCAAATCCTTTTTCCGTACTGTACCATAACCGATTGCCACCACTTCATCAATTCCAATGGTCTCTTCTTCCATCACAATTTCAATTCTGGTTTGATTTCCTACTTCAACTTCTTGTGTTTTCATCCCGACAAATGAAAACATCAAAACTGCATTTGCAGGTAATTCCTGAAAAGAATATTTTCCATCTGCATCGGTTATTGTTCCCTGGCTGGTACCTTTTATCACCACAGTAACACCGGGCAATGGCTGATTGCTGGTATCGGTTACCTTACCGGAAATAATTTTTTGCTCTAAAGAACTTATTCTGAAAATGGATTTCCCTTCTGCCTTTGATCTTACTAAAATCAACCGATCCATCATTTCATAAGTAAGATCGGTTCCTGCAAACAAGGTTTCCAGTATTTTCGATAAATCCTCATTTTTTGTATCAACATTGATTTTTTTGGTTAAATCAACCTGCTCATTGTCAAAGAAAAAGCGATAAGCACTTTCTTCTTCAATTTGCTTAAATACATCAAGAATTGTTACATTCTTCATTTTCAGATCGAACTTACCTGTTTGAGAATAACTGCTGGCAGAAACCTGCATTAAAAAAACCAGCATAAATAATGTTGTAATCTTTGCCATAAGCAACAATTTTTTCATTTGAAGAGAATAAATATCTCCTCCCCTCAGTTTGATTTTTTTCATACTTTTACATCGTTAAGTTTAAAACTAAGCCCACAAGGGCTGTTGGTTATTGAATCTTAAAATGAAACATTAAAGTTTCGGTTAAGGCGGGAGATGTTCGCGCAGTCCCGTCTTTTCTTTTTTTACATAGGCATCATTTTTTTATTCGTTTGATATATATTTTATTACTATCGTATCGATATTCAATCGGAACTACCGATGTTCGTTTAATCGCTTCCATAAAAGTGAAAATATTATCGTTTATACTAATAACTCCACTAAACCTTTTTGTTTTCAATGATTTATTTTCAAATATGATTTGCATATTATATATCCGGTCAATCTTTTTGGCAAGGCTTTCAAGGCTTTCGTTGGTAAATTCGTAAATACCATTTTGCCAGTAATTATAAAAACCCTCCGGGATTTCCGAATCGGAAAGTTTCCCGGAGGTTTTATCTAAAACCAGACTATGTAAAGGTTTTACTTCGTAGGATGTATAATGATTATCTTCTTTCCCTGAATGTACCTGAAATAATATTCTGCCTGAGACCAATTCTGCTCTCACAATATTGTCTTCCGGATAGGCAGTTACAGAAAATTTTGTTCCCAAAACCTTTATCCTGTTCTTACCGATGCTAACAATAAATGGTTTCTTTTCATCGTGTAACACTTCAAAATATGCTTCACCAGTTAGTTCCAGTTCACGAAATTTTTTATCAAATTCATTGGGATACTTTATTTTTGAATTATTTGACAGCCAAACCTTTGAACCATCAGGCAAAATAAAAGAGGTACGGTTCCCTTTTGGCACGTATATTTCCTGATAAACAACATTTCCATTTTTTCCTCTCGGCAAATAATTATTTACCAGCACGATGGTACTTATCAGCAAAAATAAAACTGCCGATATGCGCAAGGCATACCATAAAAAAGGCGATGATGGATTTTGATTATACCCATGAGCCGATTTCTTTTCTTGAAATTTTGTGTATATGGTTGATGTGTCAATGATTCGAGCCGGATTATAACTCCAAATTTCTGACAGAATACTATAAATTTTCCTGTTACCATTTTTCTTACACCAATCATCGACGGCGGATTTTTCTTCGTCATCCATGTTGTCAGTTAAACTGCGTGTAATACTATGCCAGATTTTATCTTCGTTCATCAAATTGAGACTTATAAATTCTATAACAGAAAGAATTAATAAATCCCCTAATTCGTATCAGAAAAAATTATGCAGTTGGAACAAATAGCTGAAATAGAACCACAAAAGATTGATTATCATCCTGATCGTGCAAATACAAATTAATTACCTCCCCAATTTTTTTTATTGCGATGGTTAACTGATGATCGATCGTTTTCACCGAAATATTTAACAGTTCAGCAATTTCTTTGTATTTCATCTGTTCCACTTTTGCCATCTTATAAATTAACTTACAACGGGATGGTAATGAATCAATAGCTATTTCAATAATATCTTTCAGTTCTTTGGTTATCAATTCCGTTTCGGGGCAAATTTGGTCAATTCCCAAATCGACTTCCACATCCTCAAGCGATATTGCTTTTTTACGTTTTATTTCGTCAAGGTAATTCAATGTTGTGTTGTAAGTTGCCTTGAAGAGGTATGCTTTTAGATTTTCAATATGAATAAGGCTACTCCGGTTTAACCAAATCTTAAAAAATACATCCGATACAGCCTCCTCGGCAATCGATCTGTTTTTAAGAAATGAGTATGAAAACTGGAACAATCTTCCGGCATACAAATCAAAAAGCTGTTTAAATGCTTTTTCATCAACTTCGCCAGAGATACTGATTAATAAAGAGTTTATATTTTGGTTTTGTTCCAAATTTTTTAAATACAAATGTGAAGAAAAATTGATTAAAACAAAACAAATATAAAAGGCATTATAATCATATTGGCATTTCAGAAATTAAAACCATGAAATAGAATTTGTTGGGATTTTTCTGCCACATTAGTGAAAATTAAGCCTCTTCTTCTTTTCCTTTTTATTATTATGACACTTGTCAACCAAATCTCGGTGATTTCAACGGATAAATAAATTCAAATAGTACAGAATATCATCCGGTTTCCAGTCTGGCAGCCAAGCGAATAGTCCTGAATATTTAGAACACTTTCAAGATTGAAATATGCTCCAACTGGCTTTATAAAAGTCAGTTGGAGCATCCTGGTTTCGTTAATGACTGATGATGTTATATACGAAGAATTATAAAACTTTTAAGCAATACTACAGGAATATCATCAATCAAAAGAATCGATTTTTCAGTATTTTTTTCCCTTGATTATTTCGATTCAGTCATATCAAATTCAAGTAATCCGCCATCTTTGATTAACTCATAGTCGATAGAAAAATAGTCGATTGGATTACCGTTTAATCGTATTGTTTTGACGTATTTACGGGCCTCCGAAAGATTATTGGCTTTAACTGTAAATGTTTTTCCGTTGGGCAAATGTAAGGTGGCTTCATGCAGTTGGGGCGCACCAAAAACATACGTTCCTGAAACCGGATCGACAGGATAAAAGCCTAACGTAGAAAAAATATACCAGGCCGACATTTGACCGCAGTCGTCATTTCCGCAAAGTCCGTCACGTTTGGGCAGATAAAACTGGTCAAATATGTTCCTTACAATTTCGGCAGTTTTATCAGGACGGCCAGCGTAAGTATATAAATAGGCAATATGATGACTCGGTTCATTCCCGTGGGCATACAACCCAATGAGCCCCGTTACGTCGGGCACTTCGACATGTCCCGGCAGATCATCAACCTTTATAAAAAACAAGGAATCCAGTTTCTGTACGAAGGCGTCTTCTGAACCAAAAAGGCAAATCAAACCAGGAACATCGTGCTGTACGTGCCATGTCCACTGCCAGGCATTTC